>JBKPJW010000503.1:0-9059 GCA_046730875.1 Actinomycetota bacterium
CCTTCAGGCCATCCGCGATGCCCTCAAGGAAGCCGGAATCGAGTATGACACCGACGAGGCCGAGTTCGTGCCGTCCATGCAGGTGCCGCTGGACCTCGACGCCGCCAAGAAATTCATGAAGCTCGTGGACGCCCTGGAGGAACTCGACGACGTCCAGAACGTCTACAGCAACGCCGACCTCAGCGACGAAGTGCAGGCCGCACTGGAAGCCGAGTGACCCGGCCCTCCCGGCCTGACTTTGAGGCCCGGTCTTGACGGCCCAACCTTGACGCTGCGCGTCCTGGGGGTTGACCCGGGCCTCACCCGTTGCGGAATCGGCGTCGTGGACGTCGAGAAAAACCGCCGGGCCACCATGGTGGCATTCGGCGTCGTCGGAACTTCTCCCGAGGAGAGCCTGGACCAGCGGCTGCTCGTCATCGCCACGTCCATCGACGAGTGGCTGGACCAGTACGAACCGCACGTCCTCGCCGTCGAGCGGGTCTTTTCCCAGCTCAACGTCAGCACGGTCATGGGAGTGGCCCAGGCCTCCGGCGTAGTCATCGCTGCCGCCGCACGCCGCGGCATCCCGGTGGCGCTCCACACACCCTCCGAGGTCAAGGCCGCCGTGACGGGAAGCGGAACCTCCAACAAGGACGCCGTCACGAAGCTCGTGACAAAGATCCTCCGGCTGGACGCACCCCCGCGCCCGGCCGACGCCGCCGACGCTCTGGCGCTGGCTATCACCCACGCCTGGCGGGCCGGGAGCGGTGCCGCCGTCGCGACAACCGGGCCGGGCAGCCAGTCCCTCACCGCGGCCCAGCGCGCGTGGGCGGACGCCGAGGCAAAAGCGCGTCGCGCGCGCTGAATGTCCGGCTGTTTTTCTGCAGAGCTTGGTAGGGTATTCGTAGATATGTTCGGATAGAGGGTTTCGCACCTCTTTCGTCAGCTCTGTATTCCCGTCTACAAATTCACGGCTGTATTTTCGCTGTAACCATTTCGCTGTCACCCAGGAGCGCGGCCTTGATCAGTTTTCTTCGCGGAACCGTAGCGCACGTTGGCCTGTCCTCCGCCGTGCTCGACCTCAACGGCGCCGGCATGAGCGTCAACGCCACCCCGCAGACCCTCAGCAGCCTCCGCGTGGGGGACGAGGGGAAGCTGTTCACGTCCCTGATCGTGCGGGAGGATTCGCTGACGCTGTACGGCTTCGCGAGCGATGACGAGCGGGAAGTATTTGATGTGCTGCTGAGCGTCAGCGGCGTCGGCCCCCGCCTGGCTCTGGCCGTGCTTGCCGTCCACGAACCGGAAGCCATCCGGGTGGCCGCCCACTCCGGTGACGGCAAGGCCTTCACCAAGGTCCCCGGCATCGGGCCCAAGGTGGCCGGACGGATCGTGCTGGAACTCGCCGGTAAGCTCGTGCCGCATGGTACCGGCGGCACGCCGGCCGCGGCCGTATCCGCGGAATCGGTCTGGAAACCGCAGGTTGTCGCGGCTATGACAAGTCTTGGCTGGTCCGAAAAGGATGCCACCGCCAGCATCGACAAATCAGTCGCCGATTCTCCCGAACTGGCCGCCAACGGCAATGTGGCGGAAATTCTCCGCGCGACGCTGCGCTGGCTGGGGCAGGACGGCGCCCGCGCCGGCAACCGGGTAGGCGCGCGTGGCTGAGCCGTCGATCGTCGCCGGGGGAGAGGAACCGGAGGAGCGGGTCATCGAAGCCGCCCTGCGGCCCAAGAACCTGCACGACTTCGTGGGCCAGCACCGGGTCCGGAAGCAGCTGTCACTCGTCCTGGAGGCCTCACGCATGCGCGGCCGCAGCGCGGACCATGTGTTGCTTTCCGGCCCCCCTGGCCTCGGCAAGACCACGCTCTCCATGATCATCGCCGCCGAAATGAATGTGCCGCTGCGGATCAGCAGCGGGCCGGCCATCCAGCACGCCGGTGACCTCGCGGCCATCCTCTCCTCGCTCTCTGAAGGCGAAGTGCTGTTCCTGGACGAGATCCACCGCATGTCCCGGCCGGCAGAAGAAATGCTGTACATGGCGATGGAGGACTTCCGGGTCGACATCGTCGTCGGCAAGGGCGCGGGCGCAACCGCCATCCCCCTGGAACTCCCGCCCTTCACCCTGGTGGGCGCCACCACCCGGGCCGGTCTGCTCCCCGGGCCGCTGCGTGACCGCTTCGGTTTCACCGGTCACCTTGAGTTCTACTCGGTCGAAGAGCTGGAACTCGTCCTGCGCCGCTCCGCCGGCCTGCTGGACCTGAAGGTCAACTCGGCCGGGTTCAGTGAGATCGCCGGACGCTCCCGCGGCACACCGCGAATCGCCAACCGGCTTCTGCGGCGGGTCCGGGACTGGGCCCTCGTCCACGGTATCGAGCAAATTGATGCCAGGGCGGCGTCCGCGGCCCTGGACATGTATGAGGTGGACAAGCGCGGCCTGGACCGGTTGGACCGCGCCGTTCTCGAGGCCCTCATCACCAAGTTCGGCGGGGGACCGGTAGGCCTGTCTACCCTGGCGATCGCCGTCGGCGAGGAAACCGAGACCGTTGAAACCGTCGCCGAACCCTACCTTGTGCGCGAGGGACTGCTGGGCCGGACGCCGCGGGGCCGGATAGCCCTGGCTCCGGCGTGGACGCACCTGGGCTTCGCCGTTCCGGCCGGCGTGTTCGGGCAGGACCCGCTGGAGCTGTTTCGGACCGACGACCTGGCCGACGGTCCGGAGGGCGGGTCCGACGTCGATCTCGGTGAAGAAACGGGTCCGGAACGGATCCGTAACAGCAGCTAACACCGATCCTTCAGGTTTTCCCTTTAGACTGGTATGACGCTCGGCACGTCCGGGTTTTGTTTCCGTGGGCGGAGAGCAGGTAGCCGCCGGCGGCTGGGGGATGGTCCTGCTGGCAGCTTGCCGCGCAGACCCCTGCCCTAGCCGCCCGGAGCAAAACGGACGTTGCTGAAAAACAGCTATGCAAGTACAGAACGGAACAATCCCTGTGTTCGGACTTATTTCTGCCCAGAACCAGCCGCAGGCCGGCGGCGGCATCGACATCATGACGATCCTCCTCTTCGTCATGCTCGGGCTCTTTGTCTTCATGATGTTCCGCCGGAACAAGAAGACCCAGCAGCAGCAGGCCCAGCTCCAGTCCAAGTTCGAGCCCGGTGTCGAGGTCATGACGAGCTTCGGACTGTTCGGCCGGATCGTGGACATCGATGAGGCCGAGAACAAAGTCACCCTGGAGCTCTCCCCGGGCAACACGGCAACCGTGCACCGCCAGGCCGTCACCAAAATTGTCGAGCCTGTCGTAGCGGCCGAAGAGCCGACAGTCGTTCCTGACGACGCATCCTCGCTGACCACGGAGAAGGAGACCGCCGAAACGACGGAGGGCTCCGCCCCTGTCCACGACGCGGCCCGCAATGAGACTCCCGAGGAAACCCTGCGCCGCCTCAACGACGAAGGCAAGAAAGACAGCTAGTCTGCCTCACTTAGCTAACCCGCGAAGCAACGGTCGCGGGGATCCGTCGGCGGAGGCCCAACGCCTCCGCCGACGGATCCGCCGTAAATACTAGAAAGATCGACAATGGCACGAACTGGCCCCAAAAACTCAGCCATCAGGATGCTGGTCTGGCTCGGCGTACTCATCGCCGCCATGACGGCGGTCCTGGCGGGCGGCACGATGGCCGGCCAGGCGGGCTGGGCACCAAAGCTCGCCCTGGACCTTGAAGGCGGCACCCAGATGATCCTGGCGCCCAAGGTTGAGGGCGGTTCGGGCATTACCGAAGACCAGCTCAACCAGGCCGTGGCGATCATTCGGCAGCGCGTTGACGGTTCAGGCGTCGCGGAAGCGGAAATCAGCACCCAGTCCGGCCGCAATGTGGTGGTCAGCCTTCCGGGAACGCCTGCAAAGGAAACCCGTGCGCTGATCCAGGCTTCCGCGGACATGAACTTCCGCCCCGTCATTCAGGCCGGCGCAGGCGCAGCTGTCCCCGTTGAATCCCGGACCCCGGACGACCAGTTGCCCAAGCCGGCGGCCGAACCCGCCAACAGCAGCGACGAAAACTGGGTCACGCCCGAGATCTACAAGCAGTTTGAGGCCCTCGACTGCGACAACCCGTCGCAGGACAAGCAGCAGCGCTCCGACCCGACCAAGCCGCTGGTGACCTGCGAGCCGGCGTCGGCCAATTCGCCGGCCATCAAGTACATCCTCGGTCCGGTTGAAGTGAAGGGCTCGAACATCAAGTCCTCCTCCTTCCAGCTGCAGCGCGGCGCCCAGGGCGCCGTGACCAACGAATGGGCCGTCAACATCCAGTTCGATGACGAGGGCACAACCAAGTTCAAGGAAATCACCGAACGCCTGTACCAGTTCTATGCCGCCGCTGGCGGCCAGACCGGCTCCGACCCCAAGGCCCAGTTCGCCATCGTCCTGGACGACCAGGTCATCTCCGCCCCGCGTTCCCTCGCGGTCATCACCGACGGTCGCCCGCAGATCACCGGCGGATTCACCGAGGAATCCGCGAAGGCCCTGTCCGACCAGCTCCGCTTCGGTGCCCTGCCGATCAGCTTCGAAATCCAAAGCGAACAGCAGATCTCGGCCACGCTGGGCGGAGAGCAGCTACGCATGGGTATGCTCGCCGGCCTCATCGGCCTGCTGCTCGTGGTGGTTTACTCACTGTTCCAGTACCGGGCCCTTGGCCTCGTGACCGTGGCGTCCCTGGTGATAGCCGGGGTGCTGACGTACCTGGCCATCGCCATCCTCGGCTGGACCGAGAACTACCGGCTTTCGCTCGCCGGCGTCGCCGGCCTGATCGTGGCCATCGGGCAGACGGCGGACTCGTTCATCGTCTACTTCGAACGCATCCGCGATGAGCTCCGTGAAGGCCGCGGCCTCGTCTCCGCCGTGGAAAACGGCTGGAAGCGGGCAAAGCGCACCATCCTCGCCTCCAAGGCCGTGAACCTCCTCGCTGCCGTAGTGCTGTTCTTCGTGGCAGTGGGCAACGTCCGCGGCTTTGCCTTCACCCTTGGCCTGACCGCGATCGCCGACCTCATCGTGGTCTTCATGTTCACACACCCCACCCTGCGGCTGCTGGCCCGGACCAAGTTCTTCGGCGAAGGCCACAGGTTCTCGGGCCTGGACCCGAAGCAACTCGGCGCCGTCCCGCTGTACCGCGGAGCCGGCCGGGTCCGCACGCCGGAGGACAAGCCCGTGACAGTTGCGCGGGCAAAGAACACCGGCGCCGCCGCAGAGGCAGAGCGCCGGATGACTATTGCAGAACGCCGTCTGGCCGAAAAGCAGGACCAGGCACAACAGGCACAGCTCGCCGGTACCTCCAAGAGCGCGTCCAAGGAGGGCAAGTAAATGGTCAACTTCGCAACATTCGGCAATGAGCTCTACACGGGCAAACGCTCGTACGAATTCGTCGGCAAGAGGAAGCTGTGGTTCCTGATTGCCGGGATCGCCGTCGCCCTTTCCATCCTGATCCCCATCGCCAAGGGCGGCTTCAACCTCGGCATCGAATTCCGCGGCGGCTCCGAGTTCACGGTCTCCAACGTCAAGACAACCGAGGCCTCCCTCGGCGAGAAAGCCGTGCAGGATGTCGTGGCCGGATCCGTGCCGCGCGTGGCTAATGTCGCCGGCACCACCATGCGCATCCAGACGGACAAGCTCACCGATGACGAGACGCTCCAGATCAAGGAGGGCCTCACCACGGCCTACGGCGTGACGGATAACGAGGTCACGTCAACCTTCGTCGGCCCCACCTGGGGTGCTGACGTCACGAAGCAGGCACTGATGGGCCTGGCAATCTTTGTGGGTCTGGCCGCCGTCCTGATGGCGCTGTACTTCCGGACCTGGAAAATGTCCCTGTCGGCACTCGTCGGCATGGCCGTCACCATGTTCATGACCGCCGGTATCTACGGCCTCAGTGACTTCGAAGTGACGCCGTCGGCCATCATCGGCTTCCTGACCGTGCTCAGCTACTCGCTGTACGACACCGTGGTGGTGTTCGACAAGATCAGGGAGAACACCGCGGACATCCAGGCCTCCACCCGGCGCACCTTCGCCGAAGAGGTCAACCTCGCCATCAACCAAACCCTGGTCCGCTCCATCAACACCATGGTGGTGGCCATCCTCCCCGTCGCCGCGATCCTCTTCATCGGAGCCGGGCTGCTCGGGGCCGGCACCCTGAGGGACCTGTCCCTGGCGCTGTTCGTGGGCATCCTGGTCGGCACCGCGGCAACGATCTTTATCGCCGCTCCGCTGTACGCAGCATTGCGGCAGGGTGAGCCTGACCTGCTGAAGCAGGCCAGGCGGGTCGAACAGCGGCGCGCCGATGCGGCAGCGAAGACTGCAGCGCCGGCCTCGCCAGCCTCGGCCTGACGGCAGGCTTTGAAGCCGCGGTCTCATCGCCTCGATAAGGCCGGGACCGCTGCCCGGACCGAGCTGAGCGGACTGTAGGCGGGCCGGAGATCTTTCGTTTCGACAATCTCCGGCCCGCCGCCGTCTCCCGGCCGGTTATCGAAGTATCCTGCTGCGGGAATACACTTGAATAATTGACCGGTCGCGAGAGGTGCTCCATTGGAAGAACGTTCGACGCCGGTGCCGGAGGCACCAGCGGGTAAGGATCACGGACAGGGTTCTCAGACTGACGTGGTGGCTCCCGGACGTCCCGATGTTGTTGTGCCGGTTGACAGCTCAGGCGCCCGTCCGACCTTTCCCGGCCGGCGTGAACGTACCAGGTCGCGCCTTGCACGGCTGACGGGCCGCGGCGCCCCCGCGTACTCCCCGATTCTGGAGCCGCTGCTGCGCACCGTACGTGCCAACAATCCCAAAGAGGACTTTGACCTCATCCAGCGCGCCTTCGTGGTCGCGGAGCGTTGCCACCGGGGCCAGAAGCGCAAGAGCGGGGACCCGTACATTACCCACCCGGTGGCCGTGGCCACCATCCTCGCCGAACTCGGACTGAGCGGCACCACGCTGGCTGCAGCGTTGCTGCACGACACGGTCGAAGACACCTCCTACACCCTGGCGGACCTTAAGGCCGAGTTCGGCCCCGAAGTGGCCATGCTGGTGGACGGGGTCACCAAGCTGGACAAGGTCAGCTTCGGAGAGGCGGCCCAGTCCGAGACCGTGCGCAAGATGGTCGTCGCCATGGCCAAGGACATCCGCGTCCTGATGATCAAACTTGCCGACCGGCTCCATAACGCCCGCACGTGGCGCTTCGTTTCGGCAGAGTCCTCGGCCCGCAAGGCGCGCGAAACCCTCGAAATCTTCGCACCGCTGGCCCACCGGCTCGGCATGAACACCATCAAATGGGAGCTGGAGGACCTTTCCTTCGCGGCCCTCTATCCCAAGGTGTACGAGGAAATCGTGCGCATGGTGGGGGACCGGACCCCGGAGCGCGAAAAGAACCTCGCCGTGATCCGCAACCAGATCACCGAGGACCTCCGCGCGGCGAAGATCAAGGCCACCATCACGGGCCGGCCCAAGCACTACTACTCGATCTACCAGAAGATGATCGTCCGCGACAAAGACTTCGACGACATCAACGACCTCATGGGTGTCCGCGTCCTGGTCGATTCAGTCCGGGACTGCTACGCGGCCCTGGGCGCGATGCACTCGCGCTGGAACCCCCTGCCCGGGCGGTTCAAGGACTACATCGCGATGCCGAAGTTCAACATGTACCAGTCCCTGCACACCACGGTGATCGGTCCAGGCGGCAAGCCCGTGGAGATCCAGATCCGCACCCATGAGATGCACAGGCGGGCCGAGTACGGTGTGGCCGCGCACTGGAAGTACAAGGACCAGCCAAACCGGACGGCCGCCGGCCCCGGAAGCCCGCGCGACGGCGACATGGGCTGGCTTCGCTCCCTCGTCGACTGGCAGCAGGAAACGTCAGACCCCGGCGAGTTCCTCGACTCCCTGCGCTTTGAAATCAACGCCCGCGAGGTGTTCGTCTTCACTCCCAAGGGTGAGGTCATGGCGCTGCCGGCCGGGTCCACCCCCGTGGACTTCGCCTACGCCGTGCACACAGAGGTGGGCCACCGGACCATCGGCGCGCGGGTCAACGGCAAGCTCGTACCGCTCAACAGCGAGCTGAACCACGGCGACTGGGTGGAGATCTTTACCTCCAAGGCGGAGGGTGCCGGCCCCAGCCAGGACTGGCAGCACTTCGTCAAGAGCGCCCGGGCCCGGAACAAGATCCGGCAATGGTTCAGCAAGGAACGCCGCGAGGAAGCGATTGACCGCGGCAAGGACCTGCTGACCAAGGCGATGCGGAAGCAAAACCTTCCGCTGCAGCGGCTGATGACACACGACGCCCTCGCAGCGATCGCGGAGGACTTCAAGTACGCCGATATCTCCGGGCTCTATGCCGGGGTAGGCGACGGGCATACCTCCGCGCAGTCCGTCATGGAACGGCTCGTGGAAAGCCTTGGCGGGAACGAGCACCCGGACGATGCCCTCACCGAGGTCACCATCCCCACCCAGGTCAGCAAGGCCCGCTTCTCTGATTCCGGAGTTGTTGTCCGCGGCGTGGACGACATCTGGGTGAAACTGGCCCGCTGCTGCACGCCCGTCCCGCCGGACCCGATCCTGGGGTTCGTCACGCGTGGCTCCGGCGTCTCCGTGCACCGGACCGACTGCACGAACGTGAGCGGCCTGATGGACCAGCCGGACAGGATCGTGGAAGTGGACTGGGCACCCACGCAGTCCAGCGTGTTCCTGGTGGAAATCCAGGTCGAAGCGCTGGACCGCAAATCGCTGCTCTCCGACGTCACCCGGGTGCTCTCGGAGAATCACGTGAACATCCTCGCGGCCAGCGTTCATACATCCACGGACCGGGTGGCCATTTCCAAGTTTGCCTTCGAGATGGGCGACCCCAAGTACCTCAGCCACGTGCTCAGCGCCGTTCGCCGGATCGACGGCGTCTTCGACGTTTACCGCACCACCGGCAACCGGCGGCGCAGCTGACTCGCCGCTGCCTACCAGCTGACCCGCCCGGCACGGGATCGGGCTCCTGTACCGTGAGCCGGACGGTTCAGGATTAGCCGATGGCACCGCGCCCCTCCGGTGCGGACACGACGGCGGCGA
>JBKPJW010000504.1:0-1199 GCA_046730875.1 Actinomycetota bacterium
ATTAGCCACGTGTGAACTCTCTTTTTCAATGCGGAAAATGGTCTAGAGGGCTTTCAGATTGGCCATTGACTGAGCGGCGTGGGGATACCTATGGCGACCAACCATCTGTGGCCGTCGACCTGCACGGACACACAGCTGTCAATAATAGCAGAGATGACGCTGCAGCCATGAGCACGTCGGCGACACGCCGCCGAGCTGGCGCCTCGGGAATGGGCGCCCGCCGGTTCAGCTCCAGCCGTGGTGCTCCCGCAGGGCCGAGGCGACGAGGTTGAAGCGGCCGGCGTCCAGGATTGCCCCTTCACGCCGGATGTCCTTTGCGTTGATCTGCAGAACCCGGTCGAGCTTTGCCTCGCTGGGCCGGCCCTGACTGTCCCACGGGCCCGTGCCGACGTCCACGTAGTCGTCGGCCCGGCGGGCGTCGCCGTCGTGGTCCTTGCTCGTCAGCATCAGGCCCAGCAGGTACCGGCCGCTGGCACCGACCAGCAGGACCGGACGGTCCTTGCCCCGAGAGTAGTCCTCTTCATAGGGCACCCAGGTCCACACGATTTCGCCGGGTTCCGGCCGGCCGTTCGGCGACGGGGCGTAGCGGACGGCCGCCCGGCCCCGGAAGTCGCCGGGATAGGTCCCGGTCAGGCCGGCGATCGGGGCGCCGCCTGCGGCCCGGGGGGAAGCGGTGGGCCGGGACTGACCCGGCCGCCGCTTGCCGGCCGCTTTGCCGGAGGATTTGGCGGCCGGCTTTGGGGCGGGTTTTGCGGCCGGTCCGCGGGTAGTGCCTGTCGTGGAGCCGCCGAGGGTGTCGAGGAAGCGCAGAGCGCCGCGGAGCGCGTTGCCGATTGAGCGAAAGTTCAGAGCCATGGGGCCACATTACCGGCAGTCGGTCAGGGATCGCCTGGCCGTTTGTCCGCCTCCCCGAACGCCCGGGCAGCCGCCTTCCCGACAGCCGGGCGGTCGCCCTCCTAAGCATCTGTGCGGCCTCGACCGCCCGACGGAAGTCCCTTGGTGCGCAGGAGCCGGCATGAGATGCCTGAACAAATGGCAGCCCCGAGTAACGGGCATCCCGGAACAAAATGCACTCCCTCGGGCCGGGACGTGGGAGACTATGAGTTCAAGATGCGGTGTGCCGCGGATGGCTAAACGTCAACCGGGTGCAACCGTCGAAAAGCCAAAGTATGCCAAGAGTAAGGACCCTGCGTGTCTCC
>JBKPJW010000505.1:0-39031 GCA_046730875.1 Actinomycetota bacterium
CACTTGATGACAGGAGGCTGAGATGGCCGGGACGACGCTGACCGGGACGACGGTGGCCGAGGTGATGGCCGAGCTGGCCGAGCTCGAGGACCCGAGGGCGCGTGAAGTAAACGAGAAACACGGTGACGATCACGGTGTGAACCTCAGCAAGCTGCGCGCGCTGGCGAAGCGGCTGAAGACACAGCCGGAACTCTCGCGCCAGCTCTGGGAGACGGATGACACCGCCGCCAGGCTGCTGGCGATCCTGATCTGCCGCCCGAAGGCGTTCGAGCGGAACGAGTTGGACGTCATGTTGCGCGAGGCCCGCAAGCCCAAGGTGCACGACTGGCTCGTGAACTACGTGGTGAAGAAGAGCCCGCACTCCGAAGAGCTGCGCCTGGCCTGGTCCGCCGATCCGGATCCAGTGGTCGCGAGTGCCGGCTGGGCGCTGACCACAGAACGCGTGTCGAAGAAGCCCGAGGGCCTCGACCTCGCGGGTCTGCTGGATGTCATCGAGGCGGAGATGAAAGATGCTCCGTCGCGCCTGCAGTGGGCGATGAACCACTGCCTGGCTCAGATCGGGATCGAGCACGCCGAATTCCGCACCCGTGCACTCGACATCGGTGAGCGCCTGGAGGTGCTCAAGGACTATCCGACTCCCCCGAACTGCACGTCTCCCTTCGCGCCTATCTGGATCACCGAGATGGTGCGCCGACAGGACGTTAAGTAGGAAGGGTCGGGCTCACGCTCGGACAGAAATGGCGGCGCTGGAAGGGGAACGCTGTTTCCCCCGCCTTCAACTTTGCACCAGGTACCTGGTCACGCCATCAGGGTTTGCCAGGGCGAGGAGATGGCCTCCGGGCAGGACGTCAGGGTCCATACCGAGGCGTTCGTTGGCGACCCGTCGTTGGAAATCCAGTGGAGCACCACGTCGGTTCGCTCACCGATGGCTTCGAGAACGAGGCGAGCGTACTCGGACAGTCCGGCGCTTTCATCGTCGCCGGGCAGGTCTACGGCGACGGCGTCATGGCCGGCCGCCTGCAGCAATGGAACCACGCGGCTCCAGTACCAGGCTGTCCCGCCCGCTCCCGGTATCAGTACGAAGGTACTCACCGCGGGGCCAGCCAAACACCGACGTCGGGACCCGGGCCCCGGACCAGCTGGTGGCGGCCGTTGGGGTTGGGCCGATTTCGCTTCAACTCGGATCTCACCTCTCCATTTTCACCCCGTCCGCATGAATGCCGGCACCCGGGAGTCAAGGCGTTCCGCGTCCAGCGGCGGGCGCCGGCACGATCAGGACAGGGCAAGCTGCATGCCGTGCGCACTTTTCACTGACGGACCCGAGCAGCATGCCCGCCAGGGCCCCCTTTCCTCGGGATCCGACAACCAGCATGCGGGCATCCCGGGAGAGGGCGATGAGGGTCCTGACCGGATGGGCATGAATGGCGTGGTAACTGACTTGGAGCCCGAAATAGTCCCCGACGATGGCGCGCGAATCCTGCACCAGTTCCTCGTGGACGGCGGCGGAATATTCGTCGAAGGAAGGCACGTATCCGAATGCCCACGTGGACGGGCGCGGGGCCGTAGCGATCGACCATGCGCGCACGACGATGACGGGCAGGTTGAGGTGTTCGGCGAGCCCCAGCGCGGCCGCCAAGGCGTGGTCTGACCCGGCGGATCCGTCGTGCCCGACGACAATGCTTCCGCGCGGATCCGGAAGCTGGCTGGCTGTGTCGCCGGTGTCTTCCGGCCTCATTGGAAACCTTCCTTAGGGATAGCGAGTGGCAGTAGACCCGGCCCTCGTCGCCGGCCCGTCATTCCGGGAGCAGCCGGACTAGTCGTCGAGGTCCGCAGCGGCCCGTCACTCCTGAGCCAGGTATTCTGCGTGCTGTCGGTGTGCTTCAGCTACCAGCGCTCGAATTTTGTCGATGTCCTTGGCCTTGGTGCGGTACTTCAAATCCAACGCCAGGATCTGGGACTCTTCCGCGGTCAGCATCCGATATATCCGTTCGCGTTCGGCTGCATCAGCGGTGTACTCAAGGTCGAGGTAGTTTTCGGCGTGGCGTCGCGCATTATTGATGGCAGTTTTGGCCTTGCCGGCTTTGCTCAGCAGCGAGGCAACCACCGTGATGGTCAGCACGCCGACAATGAAAGCCAGAGACAGGCCCGTGCTGATCTCGATGACGGGGACCGGCTCGCCGTCGTTGACGAACGGCAGGTTGTTCTCGTGGAGGGCGTGAAGGACCAGTTTGACACCGATGAAGGCAAGAACGGCCGCCAGACCGTATGCCAGGTAGATGAGGCGGTCCAGGAGACCGTCGATGAGGAAGTAAAGCTGGCGCAGGCCCATGAGAGAGAATGCCGTGGCCGTGAAGACGATGTACACATTTTGTGTCAGCCCGAAGATCGCAGGGATTGAGTCCAGGGCAAAGAGGATGTCGGTCCCCGCGATCGCCACCATGACCAGCAGCATCGGCGTCAGCGCCCTCTCACCGTCGTGCACGGTGAAGAGCTCGTCCCCGTCATCGTGTTTCGTGGTGTGGAAGAGCCTTCGGGCCAGCCGGATCATGAAATTATCGGCCTGATTGCCGCCGTGGGCATCCGGCCGCAGGAGATTGCCTGCGGTGATTAGGAGAATTAGCCCAAAGATATAGAACACCCAGGCGAAGGAATTGATCAGGGTTGCGCCCAGGAAGATGAATCCGGTGCGGGCGAGCAGCGAGAACACGATGCCGAAAAGCAGCACCTTCTGCTGGTCTTCCCGGGGTACGCGAAAGCTCGCAATAATAGTCAGGAAGACAAAGAGGTTGTCGACGGAGAGGGCCTTCTCCGTGATGTAGCCCGCGAGTATTCCGAGCCCGTGGTTTGCCCGGCGAAGTACCAGACCAGGAGTCCGAATAGGACGGCGATACCGACGTAAAGCACGGACCAGATCGTGGCCTCTTTGAGGGTAGGGACGTGCGCCTTGCGGATGTGGAAGAAGTAGTCGAAGGCCAACAGGGCAAGGATGAAGACGACGGTAACGCTCCAAATTAGAGGAGAAACTGTCATGCAACCAAGCTTCACGCATCAGGGGTAGGGGGTCCAGACCAGCCCGCGAGATCCAGTTCCTGCCTGGCTAAACGTCGTTCTGAAGATTTAGGGCCGAATCCACTCCCGCACAAGCTCAAGGAATTCCTCTTGCCGGGCCGTGGCAGTCTCCGCACTTGGAATGATCATCTGGCCGCGCTCTTGACCGATCATTTCCAGCAGACCTCTCCACTTAGAGATGTCAAAATTAGAGGTGTCAAAATGAAAATCATCCTCGATACTCTTTGTGCCGCGGTGAAATATTAGCCAAACCTGATGACGCTGCCGCAAGTCAAACGTAACCCGATCAACAGAATGCAAGCAGAAGCTGCGTGCCGTCCACTTTATCTGCTCCGTTATTGCATCATCCCCGTCGAAGGCCGCCAGACGAAGGCGCTCAATCACGGCTTTAATGGGTGGTCGAGGAACTCAAACGCGATCCGAAGGCTTCCACGGCGCGAAGCAGGCGGGCGGGGTCGCCTTTCAGGTGGTCAACGGGGCGGGCTCCGCCGAATTCACGGGACGAGGTGACCATCCAAACGGTGAAGTAGTTGTGCGGAACCTGAAGCTCCATCGCCCGCCGAAAAAGTCCCACGACAGTTGGGTGGAGCTGGCCGCCCGGGAGGAACTGGAAGCCCGGGCAGAAGGTCCCGTCGTCGATGAAGACGCGCACCAGCTGCTGTATCACCGGTTCAGGATCATCCGTGAGCTCCGAGAGCCGGCGGCGGACCTGGGTCAGGGCAGGCAGCGTGAATTCGTTTTTGATTCCTTCCCAGGTCTGATTGCTGATTCGCTGGTGGCTGATTTGCACTGTTGCCTAGCCGGCGTCGCTGATGTTTTCGAGGAGCCACTGGGTAGTGAGCGGGTCCCGGCGCAGCGTGAAGGTGCGCAACGCTGAGCTGGAGTCGAGGCGGACCTGGACCCGCCAGTATTCGACGTTTACCGGGTCGCCGCTGCCTACGGCGGCCGTGCATCGAATGTCCCGCCAGGCGTCCCTTCCGAACCAGTGTTCGGACACGGTAGCGGGATCGACAAGCCAGATCCGTCCGTCGTGCCGGATCGCGAGGGGGCTGCCTGCCGGATCGGTGCGGACCTGGAGGTTGCGGGTCTGTGTAGCAGCTTCGGGTGCAAGGGTCATGGGGGTGTTCTTTCGGGTGCGGTCGTGCGGGCGGATTTGGTTAGGCGGCTTTGACGAGGGGGAGTTCGTCCCAGTGGGTGGTGTAGCGGGGGGAGAGCATGTCCCGTTTCATGGTCCAGTCCGGCCCGCCGCGTATTCCGGCGTGGCCGAGGCCGATGGAGCCGCGCCCGTACCGGCGGGCCACGTCTTCCAGCAGGGTTCCGATGTGGCGTTCCTCGTGCGGGTTTTCGAACAGGGACAGGGGCGCCTGGTTGCCGGTGGGCCGCAGGTCGGTGACCATGATGCCGGCCCTGGCATATTTGATGCCTTCGTGGATGCGGGGGAGGAGGGCGTGGGCGGCTTTGGTGAGCAGGACGGGGTCGGCGGTGGGCATCGGCAGCGGCACGCACACCGAGGGGTAGGAGGTGTCTTTCGGGTTGAAGTGTGAGGTGCCTGCAAAGGCGGTGAGGACTTTGGCCTGGAGGCCGTGTTTGGCCAGCCGTGCCGAGGCCTGCTGGCCGTAGACGCTCATGACCTGCCGCATCCCGGCCGCGGTGGTGATGGGGGTGGCGAAGGAGCGGGAGAAGATGAGCTGGTCCCGGCCGATCCGTTCTTCCTCCATCGGGATGCAGGGGGTGCCCTGCAGTTCCAGGACGGTGCGCATCAGGACCACGGAGAAGCGGTCCCGGATCATGACCGGATCGGCCCGGGACAGCTCCAGGATGGACGGGATGCCCAGAACGTTCAGCCGTTTGGTGAGCCGGGTGGCGACACCCCAGATCTCGATGACGGACAGGCGGCGCATCAGGGACTCCCGGTCCGCGGCGGGGACGGAGTCCCAGTGGCAGACCCCGTCGAAGGCCGGATTGTTCTTGGCCCATTTGTTGGCCAGCTTCGCCAGCGTCTTCGTGGGTGCGATCCCCACACAGACCGGAACTCCGACGTTGCGCCGGACTGCGGTCTTCATGGTCCGGCCCAGGGCCAGGAGCTCCTCCGGGGTGCCTTTGACACCGAGGAACGCCTCGTCGATGCTGTAGACCTCCAGCCAGGCGGAGTACCGGCCCAGCAGTTCCATCACGCGGGCGCTGATGTCGCCGTAGAGTTCGTAGTTGCTGGACAGGGCAACGAGGCCCCATTCCTTGGCCCGCGGTGCGAGTTTGAACCACGGCTCGCCCAGCGGGACGCCGAGGGCCTTCGCTTCCGGGGACCGGGTGACGGCGCAGCCATCGTTGTTGGATAGAACCACCACGGGCCGACCCTCCAGAGACGGGTCGAACGCCCGCTCGGCCGACGCGTAGAAGCAGTTCACGTCCACATGCGCGATCTGCGGCATGAGTCGCATCGGGACGGGCTTAGACATGGCGTGCCTCAAACATGATGCAGGCAGCGGGTCGCGACGCCCCAGACGACGAGATCGGACAAGGACGGCACCCGGATGTCCGGGTACGCGGGGTTCTCCGCCTGCAGCACGACGCCGGTTCCAGTGATCCGTAGCCGCTTGATCGTCAGTTCCCCGTCCAGGACGGCGATGACCACGGATCCGTCCCGCGGCTCCAGAGCCCGGTTCACGATCAGCTCGTCGCCGTCGCTGATCCCGGCGCCTTCCATCGAGTCGCCGGACACCCTCACCACATAGGTGCTGGTGATGTCCTTGATCAGGTGCTCGTTCAGGTCGATCCGGCCATCAAAGTAGTCCTGCGCCGGCGAAGGATACCCGGCAGCGACGGGCACCGGAGAGATCAGCACCGACAACAACGACATGCCCGCATCTATCACGCGGGGACCGACAATAATGCCCACAACACACCTTTATTCGAATATATGTTCGATGTATTCAGTGTAGCTGGACGGGCCGACAATAGAGCGACTTTGCGGAAGTGGCCCTCGGCACGCCCCGATTCCGGGCCCGCGGTGGGTACGATGCGTCCATGACTGGTGACGCAAATGGACCCATCGAAGGCGCCCGGTACGGGCACACGAATCTGATCGCGCGCGACTGGCGCCGCCTCTCCGACTGGTATGTGCGTCTTTTCGGATGCACGCCTGTTCCGCCGGAGCGCGACTACTCGGGGCCTGACCTCGAGCGGGGCACTGCCGTGCCGAACGCCGCCCTCCAGGGCGTGCATCTGCGGCTGCCCGGGCATGGCGATGACGGCCCGACGCTTGAGATCTACACATTCGCCTCGACGGACGGAACGTCAGAAGTGGGCATCGACCGGCCGGGCTTCCGGCACATCGCCTTTGCAGTCGCGGACGTCCACTCCGCTCGACGTCGCGTCCTCGATGAGGGCGGGAGCGCGGTCGGGGAGGTCGTCACCCTCACGACAGCCGACGGGCGCCGGGTCACGTGGTGCTACGTCACCGACCTCGAGGGCAATGCCGTCGAACTGCAGAGCTGGGCGCCGCCGGCCTGAGCGAGCCCTTCGCGCTCCACATCGAGAACGGGTGGTCGACTGGAGCGGCGCGGATGCGGTCGGATTCCGTGGCGGTTGTCCCGACTCATTCCTCGGAGCTCCGGGAAGTTGAAGAAGACGCTTTGCAGCCGCCCCGCACCGGCGTACCGTAAGTGACCGTGAGCGAATTGTCACTGCCGCAACGTGCGATCCGGGCCGTGGGAGAAAGTCCTCTTTCGGAACGGGTGGCTGCAGCCCAGGAGTTCCTCTACGGGCCGGTTATCGATTGGGCGCGGCGCAGCCCGTTTCACACCGGCGTCCTCGGCCACTCGGTGCATCCGCTACTCACCGACCTGGCGCTCGGGTGCTGGATCAGCGCGTCCATCCTCGACGTGGCGGGAGGAGTTCAGGCACGTCGTAGTGCCACGCTCCTGGTCGGAGCCGGGCTGGCGGCGGCCGGACCGACCTCTATCGCAGGCACCGCTGACTGGGCGGAAATGACGGGCGCGGAGCGTCGGATCGGTGCGGTGCACGCACTGGGCACCGACGTTGCCGTCTTCCTTCTTCTCGGCTCCCTGATCGCGCGCCTGCGCGGCAGCTACACCGGCGGCAGCCGGCTCGGCCTCGTGGGAAACGCGATCCTGGCAGGATCCGGATTTCTGGGCGGGCACCTGGCGCTCAACCGCGGAACCGCCCGCCGGAGCACTTCCGCCGCCTCTACTAACGGTGTGAGCGGCTGAGGGTCAGCTGTCGGGCGTGGAAGTCGAAGTGAAGTGTCGGATAGGCGTAGACATTATTGAGTGTCATTGACGGCGCGAAGAACGGGTCCCACCGGTCCGGGAACGGCATCGATCTTGACAGGGACGCGGGGCTTTCGCGTTGCAGCCTGCGGGCAATGGCGATGATGGTTTTGTCGAATTTCCGGCCCATTCGCTGCCTGTTGTAGACCAGCGATGCGGCCCGGGAGCCCCAATAGTTCACGACGTCGAAGGGCCGGGTCCCGGCGTTCAGGACGGCGGCGAAGGCGCTGCCGACGGGCCTGGGGAGCCGGCTGATGACATGGACTATCGGCAGCAGGGCGCGGACCACCATGTAGCCGAAAACCATGTGGAAGAGCAGTTCTTCATTGGTCCACCGGGTTCCGCTGCTCTTGCATCGAAGGTCCGCGGCGGTTGCGCTCCCCAGCCAGTCGTCGAGGGCGCGGCGGGCGCGGTCGTATCCGGCCAGGATGTCTGCCTTGGTTGGTTCCACGTCGCCGTCCCCTCCTTCAGGCCTGCGTCCGGCCGCGGTCCGGGTGCCTCCGCGATTCGCTGCACCCGGCTTCACTATCACAGGGTCGCCAGGAGTCCGGCCGTCTGTTCCAGGGCGCCGGGAACCAGGGAGTAGTACGCCCACGTGCCGCGCTTTTCGCGGTGCAGCAGCCCCGCATCGACCAGGATCTTCAGGTGGTGCGAGACGGTGGGCTGGCCCAGGTCCAGAGGTTCGGTCAGGTCGCACACGCAGGATTCACCGGAAGGATCGGCCTTGACGATGGAGAGCAGCCGCAGCCGGTTGGGATCGGCCAGCGCCTTGAAGACCAGGGCTTTCTGCTTCGCCTCCTCGGCGCCCAGGGCAGGGGGCCCGGCGGGGGTGCAGCAGGCTTCATCCTTGACCGGCTCGAGGATAGGCAGCAAGTTCATGTACCTATTATGCTCCGACATTGATCATCATCAATGTATGGGCGGATCGGGAATGACGCAGGCGCGGCCCCTGTCCCTCTGCAGGTGCCGCCGGTCGGTTCGCCGGATGCCGGCGAAGGCTAGGGGCCGGCCGTTTCGGAACTGTGCGCCAGGGTCACGTCGTCGGCGGTGCGGGCGGCGGCGGGGAACAGGATGAGGAGGAGGCCAAGGCCTAGTGCCGCGCCGATCAGCTGCGCAACGACGAAGCCGGGAACGGAGGCCGGTGCGATGCCGGCGAAGGTGTCGCTGAAAATGCGGCCGACCGTCACGGCCGGATTCGCGAATGAAGTGGAGGACGTGAACCAGTACGCGGCTCCAATGTAGGCGCCCACCGCCGGTGCGGCCAGGACGCCGCGGGAGGTGGCGGCGAGGGCGAAGATCAGCAGGACCAGTCCCGCGGTAGCGACCACTTCGCCCAGCAGGTGCCCCGTGGTTGCGCGCTCCTTCGTAGAGATGGACGTGCCCACTTCAAACATGGCATTCGCGATCAAACTGCCGCTGACCGCCCCCACGGTCTGGGCAACCACATAAGTGCCCAGCTCGGGCAGGGTCAGTCCGGCACCGCTGCGTCGGCCCAGGATGCAGTCGGCGAGGGACACCAGGGGATTGAAATGAGCGCCGCTCACTGGCCCGAGCGCCAGGATCAGCACCGTCAGGCCCAGCACGGTGGCGGTGCTGTTCTGAAGCAGCTGCAGGCCTACGTCCATGGGGGAGAGCTGCTGCGCGGCGATCCCGGAGCCGACCACGATCATCACGAGCAGGCCGGTGCCGAGCAGTTCGGCCACGGCGCGGCGCCATAGCGGCGGCTGGTTGGAAGTCATGTCAACAGCTTGACTCAAGGATATAACTCAATCAAAATTGAACCAATGGATATTGAGGCAGCCGATGGCTTTCGGGCGCGGGTAGCCAAGCACGCGGCCCTCGCTGATCCTTCGCGGCTGCGCATCGTTGACCTACTGACCCTGGGGGATTTCTCCCCGACGGAGTTGCGAGCGGAGCTAGGCATGCCGTCTAATCTGCTCTCCCACCATCTGCGCGCCCTGGAAGAGGCCGGACTGGCGACCCGCCACCGCTCCGAGGCCGACCGGCGCCGCAGCTATATCCGGCTTGCCGCCGGCGCCTTGGATGGCCTGGTGCCGGGGGCCGAACACGGAGCGCGGCGCGTCCTGTTCGTCTGCACGCGAAATAGTGCCCGGTCCCAGTTGGCCGCCGCACTTTGGCAGCAGGTAAGCGAAATCCCCTCGACCTCGGCGGGAACGCATCCCGCGGACCGCATCGCCCGGGGCGCCATCGAGGTCGCCCGCCGGCACGGCGTGGACCTCGCAGACCTTCCTCCCCGCCGGCTGGAGCAGGTGGCCGGGGAGGGGGACTTCGTGGTGACAGTGTGCGATAGCGCCCATGAGGAGCTTCCTGGACTGGGCGGCGTGCACTGGTCGGTGCCGGATCCGCTGCGCCTGGGCACCGAGGACGCCTTTGAAAAGGCGTTCGATGACATCGCCCACCGGATCGGTGACCTCGCACCCCGGGTGCTCGCCGCCTAAGGCGTCGACGCCGCCCCCGGCATTCGCTTCTCCGGGCCGCGCAACACCTAATATTGACAATCATCAATTTACGGCCCGATACTCACTATATCGATCATTATCAATCTTCCGATGAGCCCTACACCCGACTGATTCCAGGAGAACCTCCGTGACCACCGAAGCCGCCAAGAAGCCCTCCGTCCTCTTCGTCTGCGTCCACAACGCCGGCCGCTCCCAGATGGCCGCCGCCTTCCTCACTACTCTCGGTGAAGGACGGATCGAGGTCCGCTCGGCCGGTTCCCAGCCCGCGGACAAGGTCAACCCGGCCGCCGTGGAGGCCATGGCGGAACTCGGGATCGACATGTCCGCTGAAATCCCGAAGATCCTCACCACCGAGGCCGTGAAGGAATCCGACGTCGTGATCACCATGGGCTGCGGGGACGAGTGCCCCTACTTCCCCGGCAAGCGCTACGAGGACTGGGTCCTGGCGGACCCCGCCGGCCAGGGCGTGGACTCCGTCCGCCCGATCCGCGACGAGATCAAGACCCGCATCGAGGCCCTGATCGCGTCCCTCACGCCCGCCGCGAAGTAATCCGTACCGAGCACCAGTAGGCCTGCCTGACCCCGAACGGAGAGGGGGTGAAGCTGAATGAACACAGGATGTTGCGGCGACGGTTGCTGCGACGACGGGTGCTGTGACGACTGCCCGGATGACATGCAGGACTGCTGCTAGGCCCTCCAGCCTGCCGGCCCCACACGGACCGGCAGGCACCTCCGGCAGGAACCGCCACGCCTACGAATGAAACAGAGAAAACCATGGATGCAGCGAAGAACCTTCCCGTTGCCGTGATCGGCGCCGGCCCCGTGGGCCTGGCGGCCGCGGCCCACCTGATCGAACGCGGCCTGGAACCGCTGATCTTCGAAGCCGGCACCTCCGCGGGCGCCGCCATCGAGCAGTGGCGTCACATTCGGCTGTTTTCCCCGTGGCGTTTCAACATCGATGCCGCCGCCGTCCGCCTGCTCGAAGCCTCCGGCTGGGACTCGCCCAGGCCCACGGCCCTGCCCTACGGCGGGGAACTTATCGACAACTATCTGACCCCGCTGGCCGGCCTGCCGGTCATCAGCTCGCAGTTGCAGACCGGTGCCAGGGTCATCGCCGTGACCCGCGCAGGCATGGACAAGACCCGCACCCGCAACCGCGAGGGCGCACCGTTCGTGGTCCGGGTCGAACACCAGGACGGCGAAACCCGCGATCACACCGTGGCCGGAGTGATTGACGCCTCCGGCACCTGGGCCACCCGCAACCCGCTGGGGACTTCCGGACTGCCGGCCATCGGCGAAGGCTCCGCCGCGGACCGGATCTGCTCACCCCTGCCGGACGTCACCGGCCGTGATCGAGCCTCGTTCGCCGGCCGCCGTGTCCTGGTGGTCGGCGCGGGACACTCCGCCGCCAACACCCTGATCAGCCTCGCCGATCTGGCCAGAGGAGAACCGGACACCCGGATCCTCTGGGCGGTCCGCGGCGCGTCCGCCCAGAAAGTCTACGGAGGCGGCGACGCCGACGAGCTGCCCGCCCGCGGCCAGCTCGGTGCCCGCCTGCGCCGCCTCGTCGAGGCAGGAACCATCGAACTCCACACCAGCTTCGGCGTCAGCTCACTGAAATCCCTTGCCTCGCACGTCGCGGTCGAATCCGTGGACGGCCGGACCCTGGAGGCCGACGTCGTTGTTCCCTGCACCGGCTTCCGCCCGGACCTGGACATCCTGCGCGAACTCCGGCTGAACCTGGACCCGGCCGTTGAAGCTCCGACCGAACTCGGGCCGCTCATCGACCCGGAGTTCCACTCCTGCGGCAGCGTCCCCCCGCACGGCGCAGCAGTGCTTGCGCACCCGGAGCGGGACTTCTACATCGTCGGCATGAAGTCCTACGGGCGGGCGCCGACCTTCCTGCTCGTCACCGGCTACGAACAGGTCCGCTCCGTCGTCGCCGCCCTGGCCGGTGACCGGGCCGCGGCCGACACCGTCCAGCTCGAACTCCCCGAGACCGGCGTCTGCTCCTCTAATGCCGGCCCCAGCTGCGACGTTCCGGCAGGAGCCGACGTCGGGGCTGAGTCCTTGTGCTGCACGCCTGCCGAGCCGGTGCTCGTCGGATTCCGCACCGGACTGTCCCACGGCCGCTCCGGCGAGAGCTGAACGGGCGTCCTCCGGGCCCAGGCTCACCGGACGCTGCGGATCGTTCTTCCAGTGGTCGGGAACAGTGAAGTGGTAGGTGGCCCGGTAGCTTGGTTCGTTCACGGCCGTAACAGCTGGAGCCGCGGATGCGCTTGAGGCCGAGAACGCAGCGGCCACCAGCCCAACCGTCACCGATAACGTCGCCAGCTGCCGTGTGAGGCTGTTGCGCCCGCCGCTCGGGCGCGATAGCGCCGATGTGATGCAGTCACCGTTGACTCCTACTGTTTGCTGGTTGCCCTAGGTGGTCACCGGAGGACGGTGAGACTCGCCAGGGTGCCGCCGTCGCCTTCGGCCAGCAGTCCGACGGCGGTGCCGGAGTGTCCGGGAAAGACCAGATCGGTGATGGTCGCCAGGCCGTCCTGCGCGAAGACCTCGACGGAGCAGCGGTCCAGGAAGACCCGGAGCCTTAGCCGGCCATCGTCCAGGGACACGGCAACGCGCTCCACCGACGCAAAGGCCTCGTGGAACCCCACGTTGCCGGATGCGGTCCTGTCCAGGCTGAGTTCCGTGGTAAGGCAGTCGTAAGCCAGGACAATGCGCGCCCCGGCTCCGGGCCCGGACCTGGAGCCGGATGTACTGCCCGTTTCGCTGCCGGCCCGGAGCACGAGGCCCACCCTGCCGGCAGCGCCGGGTTCGAATTCCGCATCGATTCGCAGCACGTCACCGCAGGCCTCGGGCGGAAGCCAGGTCACCCCTTCCGACAGCGGCTGCCGCTCCAGGGCGAACAGCTCCGTACCGTGGTTGCCGAACGGATCCACGGCCTCCTGCACCAGCACGGGGCGCCCGCCGCGGGACACCAGCGTGACCTCACGGACCAGTGACATCGCGCTGCGCCAGCCGTCAGAGGGGGTGGAAGCGGCGTACTGCCAGTTGTTCATCCAGCCGATCATCAGCCGCCGCCCGTTGGGGACGTTACTGAAGGACACGGCCGCGTAGTAGTCCCGCCCCCAGTCGAGCCACCCGTAGTCGGCCATCCGGCTGTCGTCGGCCTGCCTGCCTTCGGTGACGGTGGTTTCGGAACGGAACGTCACGCCGTCGAAAGTTCCGATGAAGTACTGGCCGCCGGAGCCGCCGGCGATACTGCCGGGGCTAAGGTTTACCACCAAGACCCAGCGCGTGTTTGAGGCATCCCCGTCCACCGGCAGTTCAAAGAGGTCCGGGCACTCCCACACTCCTTCCGTGGCGTTCGCCGGGCCGAAGGTGCTCAGGTGCTCCCAGGACAACAGGTCCGCCGACTTGTAGAGAACCACCTCGTGATTGAGGGCCTCGACGGCGACCATCACCCAGTAGCCGCCGGCGTCGCCGGCATACCAAAAGACCTTGGGGTCGCGGAAGTCCGAGGAGGCCCGGTCAAGAACGGGGTTCCCTGCGTACTTGGTCCACGTGGCGCCGTCGTCCGTGCTGTAGGCAAGGGACTGTGCCTGCCGTCCGGCGAGCGGAGACGCAGGCGCGTACGCGCTCGTGTAGATGGCCACAAGGGGAGGTACTGCTCCGGTGCCGAAACCGCTGGTGTTATGGAGATCGACCACTGCGGAGCCGGAAAAGATGGCCTCCTGCTCATCGCACGGGATGGCAACGGGTTGCTCTTCCCAGTGCCGTAAGTCTGTCGACGTGGCGTGGCCCCAGGACATGTTGCCCCACTCAACGCCGTGCGGGTTGTGCTGGTAGAAGAGGTGGTACATGCCGTTGGAGTAGACCAGTCCGTTGGGGTCGTTGAGCCAGTTGCGCTCCGCTGAGTAGTGCCATTTTGGCCGGTACTGGCAGTCGAGCTCGGTGATTGCTTTCATGAGGTGTTTTATGGGCTTTCGCGTGAGGGGGCCGGTCAGCCCTTGACGCCGCTGGAGGCGATGCTGTTGATGAAGGAACGCTGGAACGCGATGAACAGGACCACCACTGGAATGGTGATGAGGGAGGCGTAAGCCATCACTTCGCCCCAGGAGACATTGAGCTGGAAGAAGTACTGGATGCCGATCATCACCGGGCGGAGCTCCTCGGACTGGACCACCATCAGCGGCCACAGGTAGGAGTTCCAGGCGGGCAGGAAGGTCAGAATGGCCACGGTGGCGGTGGCCGGTCCGGCGAGGGGCATGACCACCCGGCGGTAGATGGTGAACCAGCCGGCGCCGTCGATCCGGGCGGCCTCGTCCAGTTCCTTCGGGATGGACTCGAAGTACTGGTGGAACAGGTAGATGGAGAACGCGTTGGCGATGAAGGGGATGATCTGGACCTGGTAGGTGTCCAGCCAGCCCTTCGAGATCTCGAGGCTGAAGCCGTTGAGCTCAAAGTACGGCAGCTGGTTGACCCACCACACCAGCGGCAGCGCCAGCGTCTGAAAGGGCACGATGAGGGTGGCGAGGATCGCGGTGAACACCACGCGCTTGCCGCGAATCTCCATGCGGGACAAGGCAAAGGCGCAGAGGCTATTAATGAAGATACCGAGCACCACCGTTACCGCGGAGATGCCGATGGAGTTGATCAGGAAGCGGGCCGCCGGGACCCGGTCGAACACCGCGGCGTAGTTCTCCAGCGAGATGTTTCCGATCGGCAGGAACGCCGCCAGCGAAGACATGTCGCCGAAGATCTGCTGGTCCGGCTTGAGCGAGGACACCATCATGAACACGATGGGGAAGGCGGCAACGGCAGCGAACAGGATGCGTACTGCCATGGTCGCAGCACCGCTGAGACTCTTGGAATTGAGTGTCTGTAACACGTCAGTCCTTCTCTCGGGTCAGGTAGCGCTGCACTGCGGAGATCAGCAGCACCAGGACGAAGAATACGAGCGAGATGGCCGAGGCGTAGGACGTTTCCTGCTGCTTGAAGCCGGACCGTACCGCCTCGTTGATGATGGTGGTGGTGGAATCGAGGGGCCCGCCCTGGGTCATGACGCTGACCTGGTCGAAGAGCCCGAGCGCCTGGATGGTGATGGTCACCAGGACCAGGGTGCGGGTGTGCTTGAGGCCCGGCCAGGTCACGTAGCGGAACTGGTGCCAGCGGCTTGCCCCGTCGAGTTGGGCGGCCTCGTACAGTTCGCCGGAGATGCTCTGCAGGCCGGCGAGCCAGATGATCATGTGGAATCCCGCAGCCTGCCAGATGGACAGGGCGATGATGGCCGGCATGGCGGTGGCGGGATCGTTGAGCCAGTCGGGGCCGTCGATCAGGCCGAAGCTGGCCGCGGACAGCATCTCATTGATCAGGCCGTCCTTGCGGTACATGAACAGCCACAGCAGGGATACCACCACCATGGACGTCACCACGGGAAGGAAGTAGATGGTGCGGAAGAAGTTCACGCTGCGGAACTTCTTGTTGATCAGAAGGGCCATGACCAGGGCAAGGCCGGACTGGACGGGCACCACAACGACGGCAAAATAGCTGACGTTCAGCAGCGACCGCCAGAATGTGGGATCCGCGAAAAGCCGCGCGAAGTTGTCCGCGCCGACGAACTCAACGGGCCGGGGGGACACAAGCCGGGCGTTGGTAAACGCCAGGCCGAAGCCCAGGATCGCCGGGAGGAAGACGAAGGCGAGCAGGAGGACCGCGGCCGGGGCAATCATGCCCCATCCGCTGATCTGTTCGCGCAGGCGGCGGGACCGGCGGTGCGGTTTGCGCGGCGGTGCGGCTGGGGCCGGATCCGCCAAACGGCGGCCGGTGGAGGGAAGCTGGGTGGTTGTCATGGGTTTCTCCGTCGACAGTCAGGGCCGGAGGTACGACGACGGCGGCGGTTGCGCACCGTCGTCGTCGTACCCGTGGGCAGCTGGCTAGTTCTTGTAGCCGCCGTTGGACTTGATGTTCGCGTCAATGGCCTTGACCGACTTGTCCAGCGCGGTCTTGGGGTCGGCGCCGGCGAGGATGTCCTGGACCGCCTTGCCGTATTCGGTGGCGATGAAGGGGTAAGCGGGGGTTTCAGGACGCATCACCGCCTGGTTGCGGGAAAGTTCCATGAAGATCCGGTTTGTGCCGCCCTCGGCATATTCGGGGAGGAGCGCGGCGGCCTCGTCGGTGGCCGGGATGGTGCCGGTCGCTTTCGCCACTGCGGCCAGGTTTTCCGGCTTGAGTGAGTAGGAGAGGTAGTCCATGGCTGCCTCGGAGTTGCCGCAGCCGCTGGTCACGCCCCACTGCCAGGAGGCGCCGCCGATCTTGGGGCCGTTCCCGAGGTCCACTGACGGCATGACCACGAGGTCCTCACCCACCGCCGCGCGTGCCTTGTCTGCGGCCCACGAGCCGGTGTAGAGGATGCCGCTCTTGTTGTTCAGGAAGTCCTGGGTGGAGTCTTTACCGCTCTTCTTCGCCATGAATCCCTGGTCGGCCAGGCCGCGGAACCACTGGGCCCATTCGATGGCCTTGTCACCATTGAGCGCGCCCTCCGCCGACTGGAACCCGTCGCGGTTGATCAGGTCCCCGCCGAAGGACTGCAGGAACGGTGAGTAGGCGTAGGGCAGCCACTCGCCGGTTCCGGCGGTACCCATGTCCAGCGGGTATTCCCACTTGCCCAGGGCCTTGAGTTTGGTCAGCGCAGCCTGGAATTCGTCCTTCGTCCACGGCTTCTCGACGGTGGCGACGCGGATACCGGCCGCCTTGAGGTCCGAAGCGCGTGCGAGCATCGCCAGCGCCACGTCATAGGTGCCCACCGCGTAGGTCTCACCCTCCCATTTGGCCACCGTGCTGGGCAGATTCTTGGAAACATCCGCATCGAGCTTCAGCGGTGTCAGGTACTTCGCCCAGGCCCAGTTGGGAACATTGGGGCCATCGATGTCAACAATGCAGGGGAGATTTCCGGAGGCCGCGGCCGAGACCACGGAGTCGTTGTAGGAGTCCTGCGGGAAGGCTTGGACCTTGATCTTGGCCTTGGCGTCAGCGCTCTTGTTGTAGGAGTCCACGATGGTTTCAATGGCCTTTAGCTCTTCGAGGTTGCCCGCGTTGTGGGTCCACATGGTGATCTCGTTGGAGCCCTCGGACGAGGCCGAGGCGCTGCCTTTTCCGCAGGCGCCCAGGGTGCCGATGAGTGCCGCCGCAGCTACACTGGTGGCGAGGATCCGGGTGAATCGCTTGTTCATCATGGTCAATCTTTCTCTGATTTTGTGCGTGGGGGATTGTCCCGGGTCCGGCGGGACGCGGCCGGTGCAACGGCTGCGTCCCTTTTTGTGCGGTTCCCGGGCGATGGAACGGTTTGGTGATGGCGATCTCCTGCCGGCACTCGGCTAACCAGGCGGCGGACCGAGGGACCCCCGCTCGATGAGGGGACAGACCAGTTGCGTCTGGACTGCGGGTGCCCCGGGATTTTCAATGTCGTCCAGGATTCGGTTGACGGCCCAACTGCCCATTTCGTAGTGGGGAAGGGCGACCGTGGTCAGCCCCGGCCAGAGGGCATCTGCGATGATTTCGAGATTGTCGATCCCCACAATGGAAACGTCCTCCGGAATACGAAGCCCCAAGGCCGCGGCCGCCTGGTAGGCCCCCATGGCGACCCTGTCGCTGAAGCAGAACAGGGCCGTCGGACGGTCGGGCTGACCGAGGAGGTCCAGTCCGGCCTCGCGGCCGCCCGCTGTCCCGGCCTGACCGATCACGAAGTGTCGGGGGTCATGCTCCAGGCCGTGCCGCCGGAGCGCGCTAAGGAAGCCCTCCCTGCGGCCGTGCGTAGCGGGGATGTCATCCACGTTGTTGATCATCCCGATCCGGGTGTGGCCCGCCTGGATGATCGCTTCAACAGCCGTCTCGGCCGCGCCCACCTCGTCGGGGATAACCGAGGAAATGGACTTGTCGTCAGTGACGGCATCGAGCAGTACGGCGGGAAGGCCTTCCAGTTCCGTCGGGACCTGGACGCTTTGGTGGTACATCCTGGCATAGACCACCCCGTCCACCTGATGCTGCCGAAGCATGTTGATTTCACGGTTTTCAAGCTCGCTGTCCAGGCCCGAGTTGACCACCATCACCACATAGCCGCGGTCATAGGCAGCATCCTGCGCCCCGCGGATCATCGCCCCTGCAAAGGGAGTCGTCGTGATTTCGTCACTCACCAGGCCAAGGATCTGGGACCGCTGGTTGCGCAGTCCGCTGGCCATCCTGTTCGGGGCATACCCAAGATCCCTGGCCACGTCCCGGACGAGTTGCTGCGTCGCTGCCTTCACCCGGAAACTCGTGGCGTCGTTGAGGGCATGGGACACCGTGGTGACTGAGACGCCTGCGGCCTTGGCCACGTCACGTATTCCCACTCTTGTCGTCATTGACTTCCCTTTGCAAAACGTTTTGTATCTGGCGTGAGCTACGTTACACAAAACGTTTTGCACTTGTCAACGGGGCGGAGTTGCCGGGCGGGGACGAAAGGCGACGACTCGGTAAAAAACGGGCGAACGCACAGCTAATTCCCAGCTTTCCCGCGGTCCCCGCCGCAACATTTGATTGGATTTTCCTGTTGTGGCACGCGCGCGTGGACGTTAATGTAAGCGCTTGCACACAATTGTCGGGATCCGGTCACGGTCCCGGGAAACAGGGTTTGGTGACCTGCCGCGGACTGCCTAACGTGGTTCCCCGGTGCCGGGACGCAACATTCCTCCGGCACCGCCGGACGGGGCCCTACCGAGGTCCCGTCCCCTCGACACGATGACGTCCTCGATGGCGCCTGAGGTGTCAACGGGGCTGTCGGAGTTTCGGGGAATGAGGGCATACGCCCGTCTTCCACGAATGGTCTCAACTCCGCGAGAAGAGCAAAAATGCACGAGCACCCCAATACACCCCGGAAGCTGCGGCGACGTTCTGTCGCCGCGGCACTGGCGGCGGCCGTGGCGGCCTCCGTCTTCCTTTCGGTTCCGTCGGCGCAGGCAAACACGCCCTCGGATCCGCCCAGCGGCGGACAGATGCCGGCTCCGACGCCCGGCTTCCCCCTGCCCACCACCCACACCCAGCAGCCGTTCGATCCGGCCGCGGCCTTCACCTCCAAGTGGACGCGCGCGGATGCCAAGCAGATCATGGCCCAGAGCAGTGCGGACGTGGCCCCGGGCCAGAACTCCATGAGCCCGAATGTCACCATGCCGGAAATCCCGCAGGACTTTCCGGCCATGAACGACGACGTGTGGGTTTGGGACACCTGGTCCCTGACCGACGAGAACGCCAACCAGATCAGCTATAAGGGCTGGGATGTCATCTTCTCCCTGGTCGCCGACCGGCACGCCGGCTACGGCTTCGACCAGCGGCACTGGAACGCCAGGATCGGCTACTTCTTCCGCAAGACCAACGCCGACCCGGCCAAGGATAAGTGGAACTACGGTGGACACCTGTTCCTGGACAACACCTCCGTCGGCAACACCGAATGGTCCGGATCCACCCGCCTCATGCAGGGGAACCACGTCAACGTCTTTTACACGGCCACCACGTTCTACGACGTTGCCGAGCGCAACGCCGGCGGCGGCGGCATCGCTCCGGACGCCGTGATCGCCAAGGCGCTGGGCAACATCCACGCTGACCAGAACGGTGTGAGCTTTGACGGCTTCGAGCACACCAAGCTCCTTGAACCGGACGGCGTCATGTACCAGAACAAGGCCCAGAACCCCGGCTTCGCCTTCCGTGACCCGTACACGTTCGCGGACCCGGCGCACCCGGGTAAGACCTTCATGGTCTTCGAAGGCAACACCGGCGGCCAGCGGGGTGACTACAAGTGCAAGGACGAGGACCTGGGCTACCGGCCGGGGGACCCGAATGCCGAGACGCTTGAGCAGGTCAACAGCACCGGTTCGTGGTTCCAGACCGCCAACGTCGGCCTGGCCGTGGCGGACAACAAGGATCTGACGAAGTGGCACTTCCTGCCCCCGATCCTGTCCGCGAACTGCGTGAACGACCAGACCGAGCGTCCGCAGATCTTCATCCAGAACGAGGGCGGCAAGAACAAGTACTACCTGTTCACCATCAGCCACCAGTTCACCTACGCGGATGGAATGCGCGGCCCTGACGGTGTCTACGGTTTTGTGGGCGACGGCGTCCGTTCGGACTACCAGCCCATGAACAACAGCGGCCTGGCTCTGGCATCCCCCACGGACCTGAACATGCCGGCCAACGCGCCGGAAGGTCCGGATCCCCGGCAGAATGGCCGCCAGTTCCAGGCGTACTCGCACTACGTGCAGCCGGGCGGCCTGGTGCAGTCCTTCATCGACAACGTGAACGGCGTCCGGGGCGGTTCACTCTCGCCCACCGTGAAGATCAACTTCCGCGACGGCGTCTCGGCGGTGGACCGCAGCTTCGGCCAGAACGGCCTCGGCCCGTTCGGCTACCTCCCCACCAACGTCAACGTCGGCGGGGCCGGCCAGTACAAGTAGTGCAGTAAGCGGGCAGTCACAGGGAGGGGGCGCCTGGAATTCCCAGGCGCCCCCTCCTCCGCCCATACAGGGCCATAGCTGAGGCGGGGTGGCTTCGACCAGAATCAGGAATGTTGAATTGTGAAAAACCTTGTACACCGGCTGGCGCCGACCGGAATGCCGGGTGGCCGCGTGATCTGGCTTGTGGTGGCAGCAGCTGCCGTTGCCGTCCTTGTCGCGGTGGCGCTGGTTCCGTCGGCGGGGTCCCGTTCTCCGCAGAGCCAAGCCGAGCGGGCACTCCTGGGCATCGCCGACGCCCAGGCCGAAGCCAAGGAATCCCAGGGGCACTATGGCTCCTACTGGCTCAGCGGTGGCGACCGCACTCTTGAGAAGCTGACGCATCCGATCCGCACCGAGGGCGTGACGGACCTGCGGAGCATCGAATGCCCCGACGGGTGGGTGGCAGCCGCCCGGACGGGAAATGACGTCGAGGTCATGTCCAGCCGGCAGGAGCGGGTGGTCCGGGCAGGAGCAGGTGAGCTCGTTCGCCCGGAGTGCATGACACCGGAAGCAGTGGAGTCCATGCTCGCGGAGCTGGGCGAGCCACGGCAGGCTCCGGCACCCGCGGTTGCAGCGTTCGATCGGCCCGAGGGGGCATCCGAATTCCGGCCGAGCTATCACATCACGCCCCAGCAGAACTGGATGAATGATCCGCAGCGACCGATTCTGATTGGCGGGCTGTGGCACTACTACTACCTCTACAATGCCGGGTACCCCAAGGAGAACGGCACCGAATGGTTTCACCTGACAAGCACAGACCTCGTGCACTGGAAGGATGAGGGAGTGGCGATCGCCAAGTTCAAGAACGGGCTGGGCGACATCGAGACCGGAAGCGCCGTGGTGGACACAGACAACTCGGCCGGGTTTGGCAAGGGAGCCGTGGTCGCGATCATGACACAACAGGATCAGGGCATTCAGCGGCAATCCCTGTTCTATTCCACAGACAATGGATACACCTTCACCGAGTACGCGCAGAACCCGGTCATGGAAAACCCCGGCCAGCCGAACTGGCGGGATCCTAAAATCATCCGCGACGAAGCCCGCGGCCAATGGGTCATGGCGCTCGCCGAAGGCAAAAAGATCGGCATGTACACGTCGCCGGACCTGAAGAACTGGCACTACGCTTCGGGCGTCGAACGCACCGGACTGGGCATACTCGAATGCCCGGAACTGTTCCAGCTGGATCTCGACGGGGACCCAGCCAAGCGCACCTGGGTCCTGGCCGCCAGCGCCAACGGCGGCGAGGAGGGATTCACCACGGGCGTTGCCTACTGGACCGGCGAGTGGGACGGAACCCGCTTCACACCCTCGGACATGCCGCATCAATGGCTCGATGCCGGCTCTGACTTCTACGCCGCCGTGACGTGGGAGGACCCGAGGCTCACCGAAAGCCAGCGGATGTCCTCCCGGCACGCCATAGGCTGGATGAACAACTGGGCCTACGCCCGGCAGCTGCCCACCCAGGACTGGCACGGCGGCGCGGACTCCATTGTGCGCGACATCAGGCTGGAAACGGTGGGCGGAAAGCCAACCCTCGTGTCCACCCCCACCGCTGCAATGAAGTCCCTTGAAGGCCCGGCGACAACGGTCGGGGAACGCCGAATGACGGAGGATGGCGCAGGACAGCTGCCGGTTCCGGAGGGCGGAGCCTACCGGCTCGATGTGACTCTCGAGCGGTCGGCGGGCGACGACGGAGCCGAAGCGAGGATCGAGCTCGGAAGCGACAGGGGAACGTTCGCGACGGTCGGATATGACTTTGGGAACGAGTCGGCATTCATCACCCGCGACGCTGACGCCGCCGCCACTGGCAGGGCCGAACTCAGTCCGGACTATCGGGCTTCGAGACGTGCCGGTAGTCCACCGCGCGACGGGAAAGTCGAGCTAACAATATTCATCGACTACTGCTCAGTAGAAGTTTTCATCAACCGCGGGGAAAGGACCATGACGTCACTCGTTTTCCCCGGCGGGGCGACGACGAACATCAAGGCCGCCACGGCAGGGGGTGAGCTGACCCTCAGGTCCTTCAGCTACAGGCGGCTGGCTCCGACTCGCTGAGCATTGTGGCGTCGAATCAGGGGCGGGCTTAGCTGGCCAGCAGGGTCAGAAATCCTTCGAGCTGCTCGTTCAGGCCGAGCTCCACCTGCCCTTCGGGGGCCAGCGCGGCCGCGATCTGCGCGCCGAGCAGGAGGTTGAGCAGCTGTCCGGCCAGGGCGGCGTCGCCGACGGCGGTGGTGACGTCGCCGGCCTGCCGCGCCTCGGCAAGGTGCAGCCGTATCGCGGCAAGCCACTGCTGCATCGATTCCCGGTGGATCCGGGCCTTGCCGGGATCGTTGATGGCCTTTTGCCAGAACGGAATGACAATCCGGGCCTCGTTGATGCGCTCCTCATCCAGGGGCAGGACCTCGACGCAGAACGCCCTCAGGGCGGGGAGGCCGGCCTGCCCCGCTGTGACCTCCGCGATCCGGTCGTTGGTGCGGTTGAAGACGTGCCCGAACGCGAATGTCAGCAGGTCATCCTTCGTGGGGAAGTACGGCTTGAGGGCCCCGTTCGCAAAGCCGGCCTCGAGGGCGATTTCCCGCATCGTGGCGCTTTCGATGCCGAGTCGTGCGATGATCCGCCACGTCGCGTCGACGAGTTCAAGCCGCCGCTGGTCATGGTCGACAATCTTTGGCACCGGGCAGCTCCCCAAAATATTTTTCCGTCGGACTCTTGTGGCACATCTTACGATTCCGTATTCTCTACAACTATAGAAAATAAAGTTCCGACCCGCCAGGGTCCCCGAACAAAGGCCGCTACGATGCCGACACAAACTGACACCAGCACTTCGCATAGCCCGTACAGCCTGGCCACCGGCGCCGAAATCCTTGAAGTCCAGGCCATCCTGCGCGCGGCCGGCCTGCTGGGGGAGACCAAGCGCATCGCATACCTCGGCCTGGTGGACCCGGCCCGGAACGCCCCGGCGGGTAGTGCGGATCGCCGGTTCCGTGTGTTCGTCCACGACGTGTCCGGGGGGCGCCCGGCCGACGTGACTGTTTCGGTGTCCAGCGGCGCGGTGATTTCCGTCGTCGAACTCGACACCGCCGTCACCGGCGAGCTTCCCGTCCTGGAGGAGGAGTTCGACGTCGTCGAGCAGCTTCTGGCCACGGACGAACGGTGGCTCAAGGCGCTGGCCGCCCGGGGCCTGGACGTCAGCAAGGTCCGCGTCGCCCCGCTGTCCGCCGGCGTCTTCGAATACCCGGAGGAGAGGGGCCGCCGCGTCCTCCGCGGGCTGGCCTTTATCCAGGACTTCCCGGAGGACAGCGCCTGGGCCCACCCGGTGGACGGTCTTGTGGCCTACGTGGATGTGGTCAGCAAGGAAGTGACGCAGGTCCTCGATACCGGAGTCTTTCCCGTTCCGGCCGAGCACGGCAACTACACGGATCCCGAGCTGACCGGGCCGCTGCGGACCACACAGAAGCCCATCAGCATCACCCAGCCGGACGGGCCAAGCTTCACCGTCACCGGCGGGAACCACATCGAGTGGGAAAAGTGGAGCCTGGACGTCGGCTTCGATGTCCGCGAAGGGGTGGTGCTGCACAATCTTGCGTTCCGGGACGGCGGCCGGCTGCGCCCCGTCATCAACCGGGCCTCCATCGCCGAAATGGTGGTCCCGTACGGAGATCCCTCGCCGATCCGGTCCTGGCAGAACTACTTCGACACCGGCGAATACCTCGTGGGCCAGTACGCCAACTCGCTGGAACTGGGCTGCGACTGCCTCGGCGAAATCACCTACCTCAGCCCCGTCATCAGCGACGCCTTCGGCAACCCCCGGGAAATCCGCAACGGCATCTGCATGCACGAGGAGGACTGGGGCATCCTGGCCAAGCACAGCGACCTCTGGACGGGCATCAACTACACCCGCCGCAACCGCCGCCTGGTGATCTCCTTCTTCACCACCATCGGCAACTACGACTACGGCTTCTACTGGTACCTCTACCTCGACGGGACCATTGAGTTCGAAGCCAAGGCCACGGGCGTCGTCTTCACCTCCGCCTTCCCGGAGGGCGGATCGGAGAACATCTCCCAGCTCGCCCCGGGGCTGGGCGCCCCGTACCACCAGCACCTGTTCAGCGCCCGCCTGGACATGGCGATCGACGGCCTGACCAACCGGGTCGAGGAAGAGGACGTGGTCCGGCAGGCCATGGGGGAGGGCAACGAACGCGGCAACGCCTTCTCCCGGAAACGCACGGTCATCGCCCGCGAATCCGAGGGCGTGCGCGAGGCCGATGCCCGCCACGGCAGGACCTGGGTCATCAGCAATCCGCAGTCGCGGAACCGGCTCGGGGAACCGGTCGGATACAAGCTCCATGCCCAGGGGCAGCCCACCCTGCTGGCAGACCCGGAGTCCTCCATCGCCCGGCGCGCCGCGTTCGCCACAAAGGACCTGTGGGTGACCCGGTACGCGGAGGGCGAGCGGTACCCCACGGGCGACTTCGTGAACCAGCACGCCGGCGGAGCGGGGCTGCCGGAGTACGTGGCCCAGGACCGTGACCTGGATGGCCAGGACATTGTTCTCTGGCACACCTTCGGCCTGACCCACTTCCCGCGGCCCGAGGACTGGCCCATCATGCCGGTGGACACGGTCGGCTTCAAGCTCCGGCCGGAAGGCTTCTTTGACCGCAGCCCCGTGCTGGATGTGCCCGCGAGTGCACAGCCGGCCGGCGGCCACTGCCACGGCTAGTCAGGCGCCGTGAGCGTCGCAGGACGTTTGGGCCGCCGGGCCGGCGCCGTGCTCCATCCGCGGATCTGCGCGGCCGTGACGGCGGCGTCGTGCCTCGCGCACCTGTGGTTTGCCGCGGGAAACCAGCACGGGACCTGGCTGAACCTGCTCATGCTCGCCATGGTGGCCGTGTGCCTGCCGTGCGCCGTGCACATCTGGCGCCATGGACGGGTGGGCGCCGTCCGCCGGGTTAGCACCGTTGGCCTAGTGGGCACTGATGGCCAGATCAGCGTCTTTCGCGGCGCGGGCGCCGTCCGCCAGGTCATGGCCTCGGCACTGGTGATGACGGGCGTGCACGCGGCCCTGCTCCTGGGCGTCGGAGCAGGCGCCAGCCACGCCCACCATGGCGGGGCCGCCGCGTCGGCTGCGGCCGCAGCCGCTCCGGCCGCATCGGTGGTGCCCGCAGGCTCAGCGATGATGCTGGCGGTCATCGCCCTGGAACTGACAACGGCGCTGGTCGCCGCGACACTCCTGGCCCGGCTCCGGGCGCGCCGCGCGGAGTGAACCATCAATACAGGCCGGACTTTCATGTCGCCCTGAACCCGAACATGACGGCCGGGAAGTTTCCCACAAGTTAACTTTGATACCGCTGAATTCCGCGGTTTTGTCAGTGAACTTTGCTTCTCAAACCCGGGGGCGCGCATGGCGGGGGCCTGCTGAAACTGGGCGGAAACAATGCGGATGCGTCCTGAAACAATGCGCCCTTACATTGAGCTCGCTGGGTCCGGCTCCCGGATCCTGAGACCATGCGTTGCCTTGGGGCAGCGCGGAGCGAGAAGCAGGTAAATATGAAGGTTTCGGTTCTAAAGCGCGCTTTCATCCCCTTGACCGCGGCGGCCATTGCGACGGCATTGGCGGGCTGCGGCAGTCAGATTTCGAATCCGGCGTCCGCCAGTTCCTCCGCAAGCGGCGGCAGTTCCTGCGTCGACACAACCGGTAGCAACGTCAAAGTCGGATTCATCAACTCGCTGTCGGGCACGATGGCGATCAGTGAAAGCACCGTCTTCGATTCCCTCAGCCTGGCCGCGGAGGAGATCAACACGGCGGGCGGTGTGCTGGGCAAACAGCTCCAGGTCATCAGTGAAGACGGCGCCAGCGAACCCACGAAATTCGCCGAACGAGCCGGGAAGCTGATCCAGCAGGACTGCACGGCGGCGGTGTTCGGAGGCTGGACATCCTCCAGCCGCAAGGCGATGCTCCCGGTCTTCGAAGCCAACGACGCCCTGCTGTTCTACCCGGTGCAGTACGAAGGCCTGGAAGCATCCAAGAACATCTTCTACACCGGGGCAACCACCAACCAGCAGATCATCCCGGCCCTGGACTACCTGGCTGAACAGGGCACCAAGTCGATCTTCCTGGTAGGCAGCGACTACGTTTTCCCCCGCACGGCCAACAAGATCATCCAGGCCTACGCCGCCGCCCACGGCATGGAGGTCCTGGGCGAGGAATACGCTCCACTGGGTTCCACGGAATTCTCAACCATCGTCAACAAAGTCCGCGATTCCAAGGCCGATGCTGTGTTCAACACCCTCAACGGTGACAGCAACGTCGCATTCTTCCGCCAGTACAAGAGCGTGGGACTGACAGCCGAGTCGATGCCGGTGGTATCGGTTTCCATCGCCGAAGAGGAAGTCCCCGGCGTCGGACTCGAAAACGTCGAAGGCCAGCTGACCGCCTGGGATTACTACCAGACGCTGGACACCCCGGCCAACAAGAAATTCGTGGCGGCGTTCAAGGCAAAGTTCGGTGCCGAGAGGGTCACGAGCGACCCCATGGAAGCGGCCTACACCTCGCTTTACCTGTGGAAGGCCATGGTGGAAAAGGCCGGATCCTTCGAGGTGGATAAGGTCCAGGCGGCCGCGGGCGGAGTGACGTTCGAGGCACCCGAGGGCACGGTCACGGTGGACGCGGAGAACAACCACATCACCAAGACCCCCCGGATCGGGAAGATCACGTCCGACGGCCTGATCGAAACGGTCTGGTCCTCGCCGGCCGCCGTGGAACCTGACCCGTTCCTGACCAGCTACGACTGGGCGAAGGACCTGGCCAAATAGCCGCTGTCGCCCCTGCAGGAAATCCGAGGAAAGGTCCGCCGGAATGGAAGTGCTGATTGGACAGATGTTTGCCGGACTCAGTCTCGGCTCGGTGCTGCTGCTTGCGGCGCTCGGGCTGTCACTGACCTTCGGCCAGATGGGGGTCATCAACATGGCCCACGGCGAATTCATGATGGCCGGTGCCTACACGGCCTTCGTGGTGCAGCGGAGCATCTCCGACGCCGGCCTTTCGCTGCTCGTATCCATTCCGGTGGGCTTCCTCGTGGGCGGGCTGCTGGGACTGGTCCTCGAGGCAGTCCTGCTGCGCAGGATGTACCACCGCCCCCTGGACACCCTGCTGGTCACGTTCGGGGTGTCGCTGATCCTGCAGCAGGCCGCCCGGGACATCTTCGGGGCGCCCAGCGTGGACGTCCGGGCCCCGAAGTGGCTGCAGGGCAATATCGAACTGCTGGGCGCACCCATTCCGATGACCCGGCTGTTCATCCTGCTGCTCTCCCTCGCCTGCGTGGCCGCGCTGGTGGTGGTTTTGAAGGGGACTCCGCTGGGGCGTCGGATCAGGGCAGTGGTGCTGAACCGGGACCTCGCCGAGACGACCGGCATTTCCAGCCGCCGCACCGACCAGCTGACGTTCTTCATCGGGTCCGGCCTCGCCGGCGTCGCGGGGGTGGCCGTCACCCTGATCGGGTCCACGAGCCCGTACCTGGGAACGAACTACATCGTCGACGCCTTCCTGGTGGTGGTGGCCGGAGGCGTCGGCCAGGTCAAGGGCGCGGTCATCGCCGCGTTCGCGCTTGGCGTGCTGCAATCCGTCTTTGAATTTTCGACGACGGCGAGCATCGGGAAGGTGCTGATCCTCGTTCTCGTGGTCGTGTTCCTTCAGCTCCGGCCGCAGGGCATCTTCAGCCTCAAGACAAGGAGCTTGGCATGAGCATGTTCTTTTCCAGCCGCTGGGGGGTGCTAGCCGGCTTCGCCCTGGGTGCAGTACTCCTGCTGGTGGCGGCACCCGCCGCCCTTTCCGTCTTCAACCTCGCCCTGCTCGGCAAGTTCATCTGCTTCGCGATCGTGGCTGTAGGTATCGGCCTGGCCTGGGGCCGCGGCGGGATGCTGACCCTGGGCCAGGGGGTGTTCTTTGGCCTGGGTGCCTACATCATGGCGATGCACCTCAAGCTCGCGGACGCCTCCCTCTTCGGCGGTTCCGGCGTGCCGGATTTCATGTCCCTGTACGGCACCGGCAACGTTCCGGGGTGGTGGGAGCCGTTCCGGAACCCCGTGGTCACGTTGCTCGCCGTCGTTCTGGTGCCGGGACTGGTGGCCCTGGTTCTGGGCCTGGCCGTGTTCAAACGCCGCGTCAAGGGCGCCTACTTCGCGATCCTCAGCCAGGCTCTCGCGGCGGCTTTCGCCGTATTCCTGATCGGCCAGCAGGCCACCACCGGGGGCTCTAACGGATTGAGCGGCTTCCGGTCCTTCTTCGGCTTCGACCTGTTGGACCCATCCAACAAACTGATGCTCTACTCGATCGCAGCGGTGGTGCTGCTGCTGGCGCTGGCGGCGGCACGGCAGCTGATGCACAGCCGATTCGGCGAACTGCTCGTTGCCGTGCGCGACCAGGAGGAAAGGGTCCGGTTCCTCGGTTACGACCCGGCACTCATCAAGACCGTCACCTATGTGATTGCCGCGGTGATGGCCGGGATCGCCGGGGCATTGTTTGTTCCCCTCGTGGGGATCATCTCTCCGGCGGACGTGGGAGTCATTCCGTCCATCGCCTTCCTGATCGGCGTGGCCATCGGCGGCAGAGCCACTCTGCTGGGCCCGGTGCTTGGCGCACTCAGTGTGGCAGTCGCCCAGACCAGCCTGTCCTCCACCTTCCCGTCCTTCTGGATCTATTTCCAGGGCCTCCTCTTTGTCCTGGTGGTTGGTTTCATGCCCGGCGGGCTGGCCTCCCTGCCGGGCTTGATCGCCCGGCTGCAGGGCCGCGCGTCTGCCGGGCAGCCGGCGGTTCCGGATTCCAAGACCGGCGGCTCCGCGCGGCAAGGCCCGGCAGGAACGGGACCAGAGAGATCCCCGGCCTCCGGCCCTGCGATTCCCGCGAACATTCCGGAAGAGGCCGGCCGATGACCGGCCCTGCCCTGCTGCCCGACGGCGTGCCCCGTGCGGGCGGGCTCCGGCACGGCCGGCCCAAGTACCTTGAAGTGCGCGGACTCACCGTAGCGTTTGACGGCGTCATGGCGGTGGACAACGTTGACATCGACGTCGTCCAGGGCGACCTGAGGTTCCTCATCGGACCGAACGGCGCCGGCAAAACCACCATCATCGATGCGATCACCGGGCTTGTTCCGGCTACCGGGTCCGTAAACCACACCGGCACGGAAATCCTTGGCCGCAAGGTGCACCAGATCGCCCGCCTGGGCGTCGGGCGGACATTCCAGACCGCCAGCGTCTTCGAAAACCTCTCTGTCCTTCAGAACCTGGACATCGCTGCCGGCTCGGGCCGCAAAGCCCGCGAGCTGTTGCGGCGGCGAAAAGGGGTGGACCCTGCTGTGGAGGAGGTGCTGGAAATCATCGGGCTTCAGAAGGCGGCAGACAGCCGGGCCGGAACGCTGGCGCACGGACAGAAGCAATGGCTGGAGATCGGCATGCTGCTGGTCCAGAACTCGGATGTCTTGCTCCTGGATGAGCCGATCGCCGGGATGAGCCAGGACGAGCGCGACGAAACGGGGCAGCTGCTGCGCCGGATCGCCGCCAGCCGCATCACCATCGTGGTCGAACACGATATTGATTTCGTCCGGGAGTTCGCCACCTCTGTTACTGTGCTCGCCGCCGGCAGGGTGCTCAGCGAAGGCAGCGTAGCCCAGGTTCAGGCCGACACAAATGTGCAGGACGTGTATCTGGGAACTGCAGGAATGGAGGGGCACTGATGCTTGAAATCACGGACGTGCAGACCGGCTACGGCCGCACCCAGGTCATCTCCGGGGTCAATGTCACCGTCCCCGACAACGCCCTCGTCGCCGTCCTGGGGCACAACGGCGCCGGGAAAACCACGCTGCTGCGCGCCGTCGTCGGGCTCCTCAAGCCCACCCGCGGCAGCATCCGCCTGGACGGAGAAGACATCACGACACTCCCGCCGCACCAGCGGGTGGCGCGCGGGGTGGCCTATGTTCCGCAGGGCCAGCAGTCCTTTGGGCAGCTGACCGCCCTGGAAAACCTCCAGCTGGTAGCCGACGGGCGGAAGAACGGGAAGGAGCGCGTGGCGGAAGCGCTGGACATGTTTCCGGCACTCCGGCCGCTGCTGGCCCGGCGCGCCGGTCTCCTCTCCGGCGGTCAGCGCCAGCAGCTGGCGATCGCCCGCGCGCTGGTCACGGAACCCCGGCTCCTCATCCTGGATGAACCCACGGAAGGAATCCAGCCCAACGTGGTTGCCGAAATCCAGGAAACCATCATCAAGCTGTCCCGGCGCAAAGGAATGCAGGTCCTGTTAGTGGAACAGCACATCGGCTTCGCCCTCAAGGCCGCCGACCGCTACTACGTGCTGGCCGCGGGCAGGGTCAGTTCTTCCGGGCAGGGCGGCGTCGAATCGGCGGGGGAGGTCCGCGAAGCCATGCTGATCTGAGCGGACGGGCACCCGCCCGGGCCGGGCCGCGTCAGTCGTTGAACAGGCCGGCCAGATCCTCAGCCGTGAGGGAGCCGCCGGTGAGTGCGTCGCCTTCCATGACGTCGGCGAAGAGCTGGGATTTCTTCGCCTTGAGCGCCATGACCTTCTCCTCGATCGTGTCCTTGGCGACGAGCCGGTAGACCATGACATTGCGGGCCTGGCCGATCCGGTGCGTCCGGTCCACGGCCTGGGCCTCCGACGCCGGGTTCCACCACGGATCCAGCAGGAACACGTAGTCGGCCTCGGTCAGGTTCAGGCCGAAGCCGCCGGCCTTGAGGCTGATGAGGAACACCGGGGCGGCGCCGTTCTTGAACTCGTTAACGACGTCGGTGCGGTTCCGCGTGCCGCCGTCGAGGTAGCAGAACTCGATGTTCTCCTCGACCAGCCGCTCCCGGACCTTGCCCAGGAAGCCGGTGAACTGGCTGAAGATCAGGGCCCGGTGGCCTTCGGCCACCAGGTCCGCCAGTTGCTCGAACAGGACATCGAGTTTGCTGGAGCGCACCCCGGAGAGCGAAGGATCGATCAGCGAAGGATCCAGGCTGAGCTGCCGGAGCAGGGTCAGCGACTGGAAGATGGTGAAGCGGTTCTTGTTGACGTCCTCGATCAGGCCCAGGATCTTCTGGCGCTCCCGCTGCAGGTGGGTCTGGTAGACCTTCTGGTGCCGCGGGTTCAGCACGACCTCCAGGATCTGCTCCTGCTTGGGCGGCAGGTCCTTGATGACCTGCTCCTTGGTGCGCCGCATCATGAGCGGCCGGACCCGCCGGCGGAGCTTGTCCAGCTGCGCCTTGTCGCCGTTCTTCTCCACCGGCTTCTGGTAGTACTCGGCGAACCGTTTGGGGCTGGAAAAGAGTCCCGGCGCCACGATCGAGGTCAGCGCCCAGAACTCCATCAGGTTGTTCTCCAGCGGGGTGCCGGTGATGGCGAGCTTGAAGGCGGCCGGCAGCTTGCGGGCGCACTGGTAGGCCTTGGACTGGTGGTTCTTGACGAACTGGGCCTCGTCCAGGACCAGGCCCGCCCAGGTCCGGGAGGCGTAGGCCTCGTAGTCGATCCGGAAAAGTGCGTAGGAGGTGATGATGATGTCCGCGCCGGCCATCGCCCCGGCCGGGTCCGAGCCGGTCTTGGCGAAGGTTTCGCCGATGGCACGGACGCTCAGCCCCGGCGCGAACCGTGCCGTCTCCGCCTCCCAGTTGCCCACCACGCTGGTGGGGGCGACGACGAGGAACGGGGCCCTCCCGCCGTCGGGCTCCTGCGCGGTCTGGTCGGCAGGTCCGGCACCGGCACCGGCGCCGCCGCCGGCACCAGCGCCGGCGGCGTCCTTGGCGGCGCAGATCAGGGCCAGGGCCTGCACGGTCTTGCCCAGGCCCATGTCGTCGGCCAGCACCCCGCCGAGTCCGTGCCGGTACAGGAAGCTCAGCCAGTTGAAGCCTTCCAGCTGGTACGGGCGCAGCTCGGCGTTCAGCGTGCCGGGCAGGGGAAGGCCCTTGATGCCGCCTTCCAGCAGGCCGCCAACGGACTCGCGCCAGGCGGCTGCCTGTTCGTCCACGATGCCGAGGTGCGCAAGCTCGTCCCACAGCCCGGCCTGGAAGCGGCTGATCTGCAGCGGAGCGTCCTTGTCGCCGGGATTGTCCTGCAGGGAGCGGGCCTCATCTATCAGCGCCCGCAGCTGATGCAGCTCCGGCAGGTCCAGCGAGAAGTACGCCCCGCTGGGCAGCAGCATGCGGGTCTGGCCGGCGGCGAGAGCGGAAAACAGCGCGGCGAAGGAAACCGGCTGCCCCTCCAGGGTGATGACGATGCCGAGGTCGAACCAGTCGCGGCTGTCCGTCGCCTTGGTGGAGATCGCCACCACGGGGGCCTCTTCAGCTTCGCGGTAGTCCGCGATCTCCCCGGAAGTGTCCACCGCGACGTCGGGGAGTTCGCGGAGCCGGGGAAGCACGTCCTCGGTGAAGGCGAGCGTGTCCAGCCCGGTCAGCTCTGCCGTGGCGGCAAGCCGGGGCGTGCCCCAGCCGCCGGTCGCAGATTCGCCCAGGGCGGGCACCATGTCCCAGGGCTGCCCCACCGCCTCAAGGATGCGGGCCTCGGCCGGGTCGTCCCGGTAGCCGTGGTCGCCGGGATGCCGCCACAGCGGCTGCGCCGTGACGAGGTTCCCGGACGTGTAGTGCCATTCCCAGTGCAGCCGGACCCGATGGTCGGCCCCGTAGTTGGCCAGCAGCGACAGGGTGGGAACGGCCAGCGTGGGCAGTTCCACCGACTCATCGGACGCGGTGACCCGCGCGGTCTGCTTCAGCTTTGGGTAAAAGCCGGTCAGGAAGCGGCTTTCGTCCCGGGCGGGGATGTGCAGGGTAGTCCCGGCCGTGACGAAGGTCAGCAGCTCCTCGCTGAGCCCGCTTTCCAGCGGGGCGAGGGTGATGACGGGGTCCGTCGGGGCCATGCCGGGCAGGGCGTCGCCGTCCGAGGCCAGGAAGATCCCGTGCGCCGGGCGCCCGATGGTCCCCACCAGCGCCGGATCCACCACTTCGCCTTCGACCGTGATGGTCGGCGCGAGCTCCAGCCCGCCGTCGGCCCCGCCGTCGTGTCCGCCAGCGCCGGATCGCGCCAGGTTCAGCCCGACGGCGGCGGGGGCCTCGATGAGCCGCACCGGCTCCGGGCTGCGGCTGTGCACCAGGGCGATGCCGATCTTCTGAGCCTGGGACAGCAGGCTCCACAGGTTCTTGCCCGCGTACGTATTCAGCCCGAGCCACAGCCCGGTGCCCGAGTGCTGGCGGTTGGCCACGGCAGTGTGCGAGGCGAGGAATTCCTGCATCCACTCCACGTGGGCCTCGTTGCATTCGCGCCGGTAGTTCAGATAGCTCAGCGTGGACCAGGAGACATCGCCGCGGATCCACTTGCCCTTGGCCCCCATGATCACGGGCCGGGCCTTGAGCTGGCGGACGCTGCGCAGCGGATCGCGGCGGCCAGTGTAGGAGAAGTGCGGGGCGGGCTCCTCGACGTCGAACTGCAGCGCCAGCGGGGTGCCGTTCGCGGACGGGGTGATGCCCGGGCGGGCGATCAGCGGGCTGAGGGCCTGCTCCCAGTCGGCTACTTCCTGCGGCGCGCTCTGGCGGGACAGCCGGGTGGACTCGGCAGGGGCCAGCAGCTGCATCCGAGTGGCGGGGTTGTCCTCCGCCGCGAAGAGCAGGGCCGCCACATGCTTGCAGTCCTTGCGCACCGGGCAACTGCAGACGCCCACAGTGCAACTCCAGCCGGACGCCTTCCGGACAAGCTTCGCCGTGGTGGAGTACGGCACGTCGGCGCCGCCGCGCACCTTGCCCAGCAGCAGCCCGGTGGAGGCGTCGAAGGACATGGCGGAAACACGGCTCCCCATGGCGTAAGCAAGCCCGGCGGCCAGGGAGCGGTCGTTGATCGCGGGAGTCTGTATTGCCAGTGCCGCACTCTCGTCCGGATGGGATGGCATGTGCGCGCTACTTTCGGCAGGTGGTCATCTGATCCATCTTAGCGAGCCTTACGGGGCCCCGGAACTTCGCCGGTGTCCGCGGAGCCGCCCCCAAACTTCGCCTGACGTTCAACTGGGGCTAGGCCGCCGGCCGCACAGACAGACCTACCGTGGAGAGGTCCGGAGTATCAGCAGTGCCAGCAGTAAGGATTCCGCATGACCAACGGTGAGCCCACCATCCAGTCCGCCCACAGCTACCCGACCGTGCTGACTACGGAAAGCGTCAACGGCGGGAACGAGGACGTCGTCGACGCGAACGTCAATGTGGTCAACGCCATGTTCGAGGAGCTGCTGGAGGCGGAGGAGATCTCCCCGGCCGCGCTGCGCAGTTACTACGTGGACTTCTACCTGACGCAGGCCCTGGCCGGCGGCTTTGCACAGTACGTGTTTACCGCCCCGGAACGCAAGGAAATCGATCCCTACGTCCGGGAAGGGCTCGCCGGCATCGGTGCCGCCGCACACCTGGACCTGTTCAACCGCACCGTTGCGGCTTTCGGGGCCCTGCCCGACACCGACGTCGACGCCTACCTCGACGGCGGCAGCGGCTGGGAGGCCGAGGGAGAGGGCCCGGGGGACGGAATTTCCGATGCCGTGCGCCGCATCGAGGAACTGGACGAGGAATTTGAGTCGGTCCTGGCAACAGAGGACCTCGTGGCGCTGAACGCCGCCTGGTTGCGCGGCCAGGAGGACCTGGTGGTCCTCGCCGACGACGACCTCGATGCCCACATTGCCGCACGGGTGGCCCGGATTCCCGACCTCGCGGAGCGCCAGGCGGCCGCCGCCGCGGATGCCCTGCTGGACGCGCCGGAGTTCGAACAGATCATCCGGGAGCTGTGCGACATTGCCGGCCACAGCCTGCAGCGGATCACCATGGGCGATCCCAACTACGAGCACAACGGGGAAACTACCCTCGCCTGGCACTTCACCACGGAACAGGGCGACTTCCTTATGCTCGAAGACGACGACGAGGCCTACATGCTGGACCCGCGGACCAAGGAAATCGTGGCCGCCGTGGAGTTCGAAGAGACGGAATTCGACAAGACAGCGAAGTTCGAAGAGGCCGACGCCTAAGCCGACGCGTAACGCGGGCGTCGCTGCGGTGGCAGGGCAGCGACGCCCGGGACGCGGGGATGGCCGGCGTCTGCCCCCCTAGACGCAGACGCCGGCAGCACAGCGGGCCTGAAACGCCTGTCCGGGTGGCCGGATCTGGTTGGCCGGGTTGTGTTTGCCGGTCCCGGTCAGCCGGTCTGGTCGAGCCTAGGGGGCCGGCGTTGCGGTGATCATCTCCCCGGACGGTGCCACCAGATACCAGACTCCGCCGACGCCCTGGCCCGTGATGTCTCCGGCGGCCTGGTCCTTGGCGTAGTAGTAGATCGGCATCCCGTTGATGGTCACCTGCATCTTTCCGTCAGCGGTCTGAATGGTTCCGATTGTGCCGGTGACGCCCTCAACAGTGGGGGTCGCCGACGTCGTGGTTACCGGAGGCCACGCCACCAGGCAGTCGCCGGTGCAGGCGCTGGTCCCGGAATCCTTCGTGTCCTTGGTGAAGTAGTAGACGCTCAGTCCTTTGTCGGCCACCACGATCTGGCCGGCCTTGGATTCGGCCACCGTGAGCACCGCAGCGGAGGCAGACGCCGTCGGACTGGGCGACTCCGCAGGAGTGGAGGCGGAGGTGGCCGGGGCTGCCGGCGTCGACGTCGTGGTGGTCGCGCTGCCCCCGCATCCGGACAGTAAGGCGGCAAGGGCGAACGCGGACAAACCAATGCTGAGGTGCTTCTTCATTGCTGCTCCTAGGCTCGAGCCAGCCCAACTCGGAGGCCGGCGCTACCCGATAAGACGCCGTGGAGCACGGAATGGTTCAAGCCGGGGCACTTGATTTCACGGCCGTCCATTAATAGTGCTGTCGGTTTATGTGCTGTCCTGGGGCAAACTGAACTATTGGGTCCGCCCGTACGTCCTACAGGGCAGAACGAACGACTCCCGGGAGGTGGAAAGTGCCGCTGGACGAAGACGTCGTGGCTGCGATTTACCGCGACCACGGGACCGCCCTGAAGCGCTTCGTGCTCAGTGCCTCCCGGGATCCGCAGCTCGCCGACGACGTGGTCCAGGAAACGGTGCTGCGGGTCTGGCAGCAGGCGCCGCAGATCACCGGCAGCCTGCGCAGCTATTTGTTCCGGACGGCCCGCAACATCATGATCGACAACTACCGCAAAGCCCAGCGGCGCCCGCAGGAAACCGGCGAACGCGATGTCCCGGATTCTGCGGACGCGGCCGGACGCATCGATGACCTGCTCAACAAGGTCCTGATGGAAGAGGCGCTGCTGCGGCTCAGCGCGGAGCACCGCGAAGTCCTCGTGGCGCTGCACTACCGCCGCTATACAGTCCAGGAGGCATCCACCCAATTGAAGATCCCGAGCGGAACGGTGAAGTCCCGGGCGTTCTACGCCGTGCGGGCCTTGCGGACAATCCTCGACGAAATGGGGGTGCAGCGATGAACGACATTGAACTGCATCAACTCCTCGGCGCGTATCTGCTCGGCGGTCTGGATCGGGCCGAGGCCGCGGCCTTCGAGCAGCACCTTGCCATGTGTGCAGACTGCCGCCAGGAGCTGGACGAACTCGCCAGCCTCCCCGCGCTGCTCGACGCCATCCCCGTCTCCGAGGCCGTCGCGCTCACCGCCGCGGCTGCGGCGGCCCGCGAGCGGACGCTCATTCCGCCGGAACCCGTGCCCGTCCCCCGCCGGCTCCTCGACGAGATCGCCATCCGCCGCCGCAAGGTGCGGCGCCGGTGGACGGCGGCCGTGGCGGCAGCCGCCGCCGCGTGCCTGGCGCTCGGGATCATGGCAGCTCCGCTGGTGAATCCGCCAGCCAAACCGGACGCCAGCTATTCCGTGGCGGCCAGCAGCGGGTTGCAGGTCACGGTGGGACTGGTCAAGAAAACCTGGGGCACCGAATTGGCGGTGGACGGCCGCAGCCTTCCCAGCGCCGGGACCCTCTCGCTGTGGGTGAAGGACCGCGACGGCGGCGAGGACCGTGCCTGCGCGTGGACCGCCACGCCCAGCGGCAGGGTCCGGATCACCGGGGCGACGCCGGTGCAGCTGACCAGGATCGCCAGCGTCGAGATGCGCAACGACCAGCAGCAGGCCGTGGCTGTCATCGCCGTGCCGCAGGATTAGTTAATTCAGGACTGGTTCATTGCTCCATTTTCGCGAGCTTGGCCCGCACTACCATGTAGACGCCGTAGCAGATGAGGCCGATGCCGACCGCGGCGAGCAGGTATACGCCCAACGGCTGTTCGCGGAGTGCCTTCAGGCTGCCGTCCAGCCCGGTTGACTCTTCCGGGTGTGCCGTTACGGCGGCGATGATGATGAGCAGGCCAACCAGCAGCAGGGCGAAGCCCTTGGCGACGTAGCCCACGACGCCGATGGTGGTCACTGCGGTGCGCGCATGCGGCTGGGACGGCATCCGCAGGTACTTGATAAAGGACTTCCGGAAGCCGCGGATGGCGTAGACGATCCCGGTGACCGCTATTGCCGCGCCGATGGCCACCAGCAGCGCAACGCCTCCCGGGGCCTTCATGAGGCTTGCGGTCATATCGGACGTTGACTCGCGGTTGTCGGTGTGGGCGCCGGTGGCCACCGAGGCGAGCGTAAGGGCGAACGCGGTATACACCACGGCCTGCAGGGCCGCCTTGGCCTTCTTGCCGGCCTTTTTCTTCGTGGGCAAGTGCTGGTAATCGAAGATGGCGTCGCTGGCCTGCCAGATGGCCAGCGCCACGCAGGCGGCAAAGGCGATCCACAGCAGCACCGGGCCGGCCGGCTGCGCCGCGAGCTGTTGCACCGCGCCGCTGACATCGGCCTGGCCCTGGCCGCCCATGGCGAGCCGGATCGCGATCACCCCGATGAGGAAGTGCAGCAGCCCCGACACGGCGAACCCGGCCCGCGCCACCATTTCGAGCGGCTTCGAATTGGTGACGTCCTCGGCGACGTCCGCGGCACCCTTCAGTTCTCTTTTGATGATCGTGTCCTTTGTACTACCAGCCCGGCTCGTCCCGGAACGGAGGAAACTCCGGTGACGGATCTTCCATAATCCTGCCACGCGAAGGCGCGCAGGAACAGATTCCCGTCGACCGGTCCGGGCTACCGGCGGCGGTACGTGAGGTCGAAGATCAGTCGGCCCGCCTCGTGCGCCTTGTTCTCAAAGCTGGTCAGGATCCGGCCCTCAAACCGCGGGGCCCAGCCGCCGGTGCTGTCGGTGCCTTCATTGGGGCCGGTGTGCTCTGTGCTGACCGGCGCCCGGCCCTCCTTGACCGGCGCTCCGCCGACCCGGGACTCGACGCCGGATTCCCACACCTGGGTCAGGGGACTGTCCGCGCCGGCCCGCTCGCCCTCGTGGAGGTTCTCGAACTCCGCGGCGCCGGCCATGACTTCCCGGACGTGGACGGCGTAGTTGGACCAGTCGGTCGCGATCCGGAAGATGCCGCCGGGCTTGATGGCCCGGGCGGCGAGTTCGGCGAAGGCCGGCTGGATGAGGCGGCGCTTGTGGTGCCGGGACTTATGCCACGGGTCCGGGAAGAACACCCACAGCTCCGTGACGGAACCGGCCGGGAGCATGGTCGCGAGCACCTCCGGGGCGTTCGCCTCGACTACCCGGACGTTGCGCAGCTTGCGGCTGTTGATCTTGATCAGGGTGTTGGCCAGGCCGGGCGTGTAGACC
>JBKPJW010000506.1:0-6583 GCA_046730875.1 Actinomycetota bacterium
GTGAGCCCGGCATCGGCCATCCTGGCGGCGATGCCGCCGATCAACGTGCCAACGTAGCCGGCGTCCACCGGGTTACCGGCTTCGTAGCGGGGGTCCGCCGCGCCGCGGGTGGTGTGCACGACCACGTTCCTGCCTGCCCGAAGGGCAGCTGAAACGCGTTCATCGAGGGCGGCCACGAGTGCGGTGTCATCGCGCTGCAGTAGTTCGGCAGGTACGGGAACGTCCTCCCAGCCATTCGATATGGCGTCGTTGATTTGCTCCGCTGTGGTGCTGGACGCTGAGGCACTTACGGCCAGCACCGGTCCGGACGGGCGTTGCGGTCCGGAGGTGCGCGGGGCGTGTTCGGAGACAGATCGCGCCAGTGCCGCCATGATGCCGCCGGATCCCACGACGATGGATGGGCCGTGGCCGTGTTCTTCCCGCGTGAGGGCTTCTGCAATGGCGTCCATCTCGTGTTCATTCACGGCATCGACGACGAAGGCCTGTGCCCCGAGGTCCCGGCGCCGGTCCGCCCAGCAGTCCTTGAAGGTGCCGTCGCCATAGGCGGGCAGATGGATAGCCCCGGGCACCTGGTCGCCGCCGAGCTGTTCGGCCAGGACCTCGCGGAGGTCCGCCTCGGACATGGGCGTCGACGGATGCCGTGACATGACCGGGTGGCGGTCCAATCGGTAGACCTGGCCGGCATAGGTCGCGTAGTGGTTGCTGAAGGCGGTGTACCGCCCGAAGCCCGGCTGGGCCGGCACCACGGGAATGGGCCCGTGCAGGGGGAACCGCTCATGGAGCAGCTGGATGCCGCGGCCGATGCTCCCGACAGTGACGGAGCTGTCGAAGGTAGAGCACACCTTGTACAGCAGCACCTCCAGATTCAGGGCCGCAATCCCGGCAAGGTCACGGGCTACCAGATTGTCGAACGCTGTTCCGGACAGGGAGCGGGCCGGTCCTGCGAACCCGACGACGTCGGTGTCCGTGGGCAGCGGCGCGTCCCCGATGACCAGGGCGGCTTCCAGGCCGTAGCGGTGGGACTGGGCCAGGACGTCGGCGGCTCCGGTAAGGTCGTCTGCAACGAACCCGAAAGCTGGCATGTCAGGCACCTTTCCCGAAAGTCTGGACTGCGTGCAGGAGGGCATCGTCCCCCGTTTGAGCGAGTTTGTCCGCTGCCGACTGCAGCGGCACCCCTTCCACGGCTGCTTCCCACGCCTGGCGCAGGCTGCGTACTCCGGCGCCGGGACCGTCCGGGTGGGCCGCGACCCCGCCGCCGGCCAGCATCATCAGGTCCGTGGAACCAACCGCGTCGAATGTGGGGCCGGGAGTGGTCACGTTCTGCCCGGAGGACAGCACGGGAAGCGGTGCGATGCTCTGCCCGAGAGGTTCGAGAAGGCTGCGGATGTTCGCCGCGACTTCCTCGTCGAGTTCGTAGAACTTGCTGCCGAGTCCGCTGGCGTGCAGGTGGTCGGCGCCGGCAAGGCGGGCCATCTGCTGCCAGACCCGGTAGTCCATCCCCAGGGCCTTGGACCGCATGGACGCGGCGAGGCCGGCGCGGTGGCCGTGGATCGGGACCTCGGCAAAGCTGCGGAGCAAGGCAAGAGCCGGGAGACCCATCACGGGAATGTTCAGCATCACGCAAGTTCCGCCGGCTTCAACAACCAGGTCGTGGCGCTTGCGCAGCCCGGCAAGGTCACCGGTGATGTTGAAGGCATACATGGTGGAGTGGCCCGTGACCTGCTCGGCGGCGCGGATCTCCTCGGTAGCGACCGCGACCCGGCGTTCCAGCGGCAGGTACGCCGGATCAGTCATGAGTTCGTCGTCCTTGATCAGGTCAATGGACGCCATCGCCAGATCCCGGACCACCAGCCGGAACTCTTCTTCCGAGAGCCCGACATTGGGTTTGACGATGGTGCCGACCATCACGCCCTGAACGTCACTGATGAGCTTGCGGGTTCCTTCAATGCCGAAGGCCGGACCAGGGTGGGCGGCGACGAAGTCCTCTGGCAGCTGCATGTTTTGGAGCCGGCACGCATACAGATCGCCCAGCTCGAAGAGATTGCCTGCGATGGCAGTTTGCAGGGTGGCTAGGTCGGTGCCGACGTTCTCCATCGGGAAATCAACGGTCACCAAGGCAGCGCGGACTTTTTCCGGGTTGGCCCGTGACGGCAGGGAAGGCCGGCAAAAGCCAAGCTCCTGAACATCCGATATCCGGGCGGCGTGCCGTTCCCGGATGCGGGCCGATTCGCCGGGTACCGGCAGGAAGGTGCCGCTGGACTGCTCGCCCGCCATGATGGCTGCGGCCTTCCCGGGGTCAATTTCGGACTCTAAGTAATAGGTGCAACGCACCGAGCGCGGGTCGCGCATGGACTCTCCAATTCGAGGGGTTGTGAAACTCACGTATCCGACTGTCACCTGCAGGTACTTTCACTTCGCTCACGCGCCGATGCGGGCTCAAGGAGGTGACTCGCACTTCGGGTCCAAGGCATCTCCTGTGATTCCCGGGGCCCGAAGTTGTACGTACCTTTGATACGTACAATAATACGTGGTGTAGGTCACGTCAAGACCAGCCGATGACAGACCAGCCGCTAGGCAGTCAGCGGGAGGGCTAAGATTTGCATAGCGGCAGAGGAGTTAGCGTGCGTTTGGAACCAGCAGAAACAGCGTCGGAGCAGACGGGGCGCGCCGGGGGTTTGAACCGGGAAGCCGGAGGCCCTCTCCATGCACAGATCCGGGATATCCTGCACCGGCAGATCGTGGACCTCGCACTCTCTCCTGGGTCCTCCCTGCCCACCGAAGAGGAACTGCAAAGGCAGTTTGGCGTCTCCCGCAGCGTCGTGCGTCAGGCCCTGTCCGGCCTTTCTGACCTCGGCCTGATCCGACGTCAGCGCGGCCGCGGAAGCGTAGTAGCCGCAACACCTGTCCTCCGCCGGCACGTTCAGCGTGCGGGCGGTCTGGATGAACAGGCTGCCGCACACGGCCAGCGCCTGCGCACTCACGTTCTTGCCGTGGAACCATCCGAGCCGCCCCCGGCAGGCATCGAGGCCCTGAACACCTCCAACACGTGGAAAATTGAGCGGGTTCGCTACCTCGATGATCTTCCTGTTGCTTTCATGCGTACCTGGGTCCCGCGCGACTTCTTCCCGCACTTCACCGTGGAACTGCTCGAAAACGCGTCACTCCTCGGCCTGATGCGCGACCATGGTTACCACCCCGCCGGCGGGCCCCGTCAGGTCCAGGCCGTGTCCTCAGACCCTGACCTGGCTCGGAAACTGAACATCAACACCAGGGAACCACTGCTCCTGCTCCAAGGCGTAACCCGGGATGCCCTCGGCCACGGTCTCGAATGGTTCAACGTCTGGCACAGCCCCAACACCGTCTTCGACGTCGACGCACAAGTCACCAGCCAGCCCGGGCGCGTCTCCCAAGAGCACATCCGCCGCCTACGGAACCTGACCCAGCAACTGGAATCAGAACTAGCCGACCTTGAACGAGGAGCACGCTAAAAAGCGATGACCACTGCAAGCGACTTCTGATCTTGGGGGAGTCCTTAACCCAACACCCGCTGGAGACCCGCATAAGCGGCGAATCAGGTCTAATGTCCGAGTTGGTGTCTCATAACCTTTGAGTCCCGAATCGCTAGGGTTGCGAAACGCGTGCTCCAATTAAGGGACCTTCACCGGACGATATATCGGGCTGGCCATACGGACAACTGGGGTGCCTAGGACTGCAGGGACTGCATCACTGAGAGGTGTCCGGCGCGTGCCGCGATGAGGCATTTGGCCAGGTAGAACGGCCGGTTCCCATGCTTGACGTACTGCGTCAGCACGAGCACCGGATCCGGGGCGCGCAGGTCGAGCAGCTTGGCACGGCTTGGCCCCACCTGGCTGAGGCTGATCTGGCATTCGCCGGGACCCAGTATCCGCCCGAAGCGGCTGTTGAGGCTGGCGAGCAGGGTGGTGCCGCCGTCGTCGTCCGTCTCCAACGGCGCCGGCGCAGCGGAACTGCTGCCCAAACTGACCGGGAGGGCCGAGATGTTTTCCTGCAGGTGGGCGATGGCTTCGCCGTCGCGGATCAGGACCGACTCCCAGAGCCAGCAGTCGGCGCCCGGCTCCACGCCCACGCCCGGGGCCACGAACTCGGAGGCGGGCTGCCGCTGCCGCTGAATGCGTTTGATCTCGATGTGTTGCCCCGGGCCGCCAAGGACTTCCTCGAAGGGGCGGATCCGCTCGATGCCGATGCGGGGGAGGGTGTCGGCGACGAACCGGCCGACGCCGCGGCGGGCCCGGATGAGGCCGTCCTCTTCGAGCAGCATCAGAGCTTCGCGGACCACGGTGCGGCTGACCTTCATGTCCGCGCCGAGTTCCGTTTCGGTGGGGAGCATCGAGCCGGGCGTCAGCAGATTGTTGCGGATGGCCTCGGCGATCCGGGAGTACACGGCAACCCGCAGGGGCGAGCCCGGCTGGGCCTCCACCGGCTGGGACAGGAACCGGACGGCGTCCTCGTGCACGTTTGCCTCGCTTGCGATTTGTTCGGGGATCTCAGCGTACCGCGGGGTGTGACGCGTTTGTTGGACAAGTGAGATTCCGCGGCGGCCCGCTGTGTCTGAGTGCAGCGGGGGCATGGCGTCTCCAGTTCCATCGACTCAGCCGCCGGCGGACGAAGCCCAACCATAGGAGACCCGGCGTATTCTTCCTGCTGGCCTGGCGGTGGTTGCGGAGGGTGTTCCAGTTCAGGGCGGACTGCCCTATCTTTCTCCTATGGCCATGGGCAAGTTTTTTTCCTATGGCCATGGGCAAGCAACGCTGCTCTGACCCCCTACAGGAATTTCTACTCAGAAGGAGTGGGAAAGGTCATGAATCGGCGAACCAAAATCTTCCTTGGTGTGATCGTGCTGGTGCTGGTCGTTGGCGGGGTCACATTATTTGTCCTCGACAACACAAAAAGGAGTAGGGCCGCCACGGAGTACAACCCGCAGATCAACCCGGCAGATTTCACCACTGAAATCACCAATAAATACTTCGCCCTGCCTGTCGGCAAGAAACTGACCTACGAGACCACCGAGCAGGGAAGCGTCACCGAGAGGATCGAGATCGAAATCCTGCCGGAGACCAAGACCATAGAGGGTGTGGAGACGGTGGTCTATCTGGACAAGGAGTACAAGAACGGTCAGTTGGTCGAGGAAACCCGGGATTATCTGGCACAACACAAAAACGGTGACGTCTGGTACTTCGGCGAGGACGTGAACAACTACATAAATGGACTGTTGGTGAGCCACTCCGGCAGCTTTCTCCATGGAAAAGACGGGGCAAAAGCCGGCATATGGATGAAGGCCGAGCAGCGCCCTGGTGACTCCTATAAGCAGGAGTTTTACGTTGGCCATGCGGAAGACATACGGGACACCGTCGCTACCGGCGAGACCGTCTCCACGAAATCCGGCACGTACACCGACTGCGTCAAGGTCTACGACTGGACGCCGCTTGAAAAGAACGCCCGGGAGTACAAGTATCACTGCCCCCAGATCGGTGCGCTGGCACTTACCGAGGACCTGGAGACCGGCGGCCGGTCCGAACTCGTGAATGTTGTCCTGCCCTAGCCTTCTAACAGCACCTCGGCCTGCCGTCAGCTTTCCACGGCTCCGAATCAGAGGGGCTATGCGCGGCAATCAAGGGCCGGAGTCGGCGGCTACTTTTTGGCCCGGGGCTTAGAAACCTTCGGCTCCTTGGGCGGTAGCCCGGCCACGTGCTCGAATGCTTTCTCCACCCAGGCCTTGGCCCGCGCCTCATCGCCGGAGCCCTCGGCGTTCCAGACTTCCGGCAATCCGGTGTAGCCGCCCATGGGCCGCTCAGGCGGCCCGAACGGGACGGTCCGCTCGGTGCCTTCCAGCGTCTCCCTGTCCGCCTCGGCCAGCTTCACGCCGATGGTAGGGCCGAACAGGCCGGCGAACATGTTCCCGTGCACGAAGGCCCCGAGGTTTCCGAACATCGGCTTGACCACCACCTCGGGATGGTTGGGCAGCACGGAGCGGAAGTGTTCCTTGTCGGCGTCGGACGCTTTAGGCATTTCCATGGGTCTTCCTCCGGTAACTGACGGTCACGGGCTGGTCTTCCTGCAGGATATGCCCGCGGCCGGGCACGGTACAGGCGGGGCACGCAGACGGCCGGCGCGGTGCCGGGCGGGGGTGCCGCGGAGGGGGCCCGACAGGGCAGTGGTAATTCGTGCCCGAAATCTCCTGTATGGTTGATCCTGTTGTTGTGTTTATGCAGTTCGTAGTTCAGGCAGTACGCATGGTCGAAAGCCCATGTTCTTCTGAAGCAGCGGTTTTGAGCACCCCAAACAGGAGGACCCGAAAGTCGGGACAGTTCCTCCACCTTCACGAAGGACAAAAATAATGGCTACTGGTACCGTCAAATGGTTTAACGCTGAAAAGGGCTTCGGCTTCATTTCCCCCGATGACTCCTCACAGGACGTTTTCGCACACTACTCTGCGATCAACTCCTCCGGCTTCCGCTCCCTCGAAGAGAACCAGAAGGTCTCCTTCGAAACCGAGCAGGGCCCCAAGGGTCCCCAGGCCACCAACATCCAGGCTATCTAATTTCCT
>JBKPJW010000507.1:0-7732 GCA_046730875.1 Actinomycetota bacterium
CAGTTGTTCCTTTCGTCCATACCGAACATTCTTCCTCGGAAACTATTTATCCGTCAACTCTTGACGCACGCTCATGACGGGCTTAGCGTTCTCGGCAGCACCAAAACCAGCAGCACGTTCGGTGCTGTCGAACGATGCCACATCGGGTGGTCACGCCAAACGGTAAGGAAAACAGGACATGGGTCTGCTCAAATCGAAGGTTGCTTTCGTTACAGGAATTGCCCGCGGTCAGGGCCGCTCACACGCTGTCACGTTGGCCAAGGAGGGCGCAGACATCATCGGGCTTGACCTTTGCGAAAAACTCGATTCCACGGTGTACCCCGGATCTACGTTCGCCGATCTAGAAGAGACCATCCGGCTTGTGGAAGCGACTGGCCAGCGGATCGTCGCGGAAGTGGCGGATGTACGCGACCTCCCGCAGGTAGAGAAAGTGTTTCAGCGCGGAATCGAGGAGTTCGGACATGTTGACTTCGTAGTCGCCAACGCCGGCATCTTCGCCTCCGGAAAGTTCTGGGAAATTGAACCGACAGCATGGCAAGAAATGCTGGACATCAATCTCACCGGCGTATGGAACACGGTCCGCGTTGCGGCGCCCTCGATGATTGCCCGCAATCAGGGTGGTTCCATCGTCATCACAGGATCAACGGAATCTATCAAGGGCATGGCCAACACTGCCTCCTATTCGGCAGCCAAGCACGGCGTCACAGGGCTCATGCGGACGATGGCCAATGAGCTCGGTGAATACGGCATCCGGGTCAACACCGTCAACCCCACATGCGTGGATACCAACATGATTCAGAACGAAGGCGTTTACCGCCTGTTTCAACCGCAGGCCGAGACCCATACGCGAGAATCGGTTGCCGGTGCTTTCGCCTCCACGAATGTCATCCCGGTGCCTTGGATTGAGCCGAGCGACGTCAGCCAGTCCATTTTGTGGCTGCTGTCCGATGCCTCCCGGTATATCACCGGCGCTGCCCTGCCCGTGGACGCCGGCTTCACAATCAAATGAACTCTGAACGAGAAGGGAACGACGACACGTGAACGACTACAGGATGCGCCGATTTGAAGGTAAAAACGTCGTGATAACCGGTGGAGCGCAAGGCATCGGCAAGGCCATCGCTGAACGCTTCACCCGGGAAGGGGCCCGCGTCTTCATCGCCGACCTGCAGGAGGAAAAGGCGAAAGAAGTTGCTCTCGAGCTGGGCGGCTTCAGTACACGATGCGATGTCCGCAGTGCCCGGGACGTGGACCAAATGATTGCAGAAGCCATTTCCACTCTCGGCTCCATCGACGTACTCTGCAACAACGCTGGAACCATCACCATGCGGTCAACAGTCGAATTAACCGAAGAAGACTGGGATCAGAACATGGACGTCAATGCCAAGGGGACATTCCTTTGCACCCGCGCCGTCCTCCCTCACATGCTTGAACGGAAGCAAGGCGCGATAGTCAATACGGCGTCCCAGGCCGGTAAACGCGGTTACAAGTTGTTCACCCACTACTGCGCCTCCAAAGCGGCAGTGATCCTCTTCAGCAAGGGTGTAGCGCTGGAGGTCGCGCCTTACGTTCGCATCAACTGTGTCTGCCCGGGCATTGTCAGCACGGACATGATGGAGCGGGAATATGCCTGGGAGGAAGAAATGACGGGCGATTCCAAGGCCAGTATCCAGGAACGCTGGATGTCGGGGATCCCCATGCAGCGCTTTCAGACACCGGATCATATCGCCGGGGTGGTTGCCTTCCTCGCCTCCGAGGACGCCAGTGAGATGACCGGCCAGGCCATCAACGTTACTGGCGGCATGGTTATGGAATGAGTGCCGCAACGAGACGCCCGCTGCGATGGGGGATCCTTTCCCCGGCTCGCATCGCTGATGACGTCCTGCCCGGGTTGATTTCTTCAACCCGGAATCAGCCCGTTGGTGTGGCCAGCCGCGATCCACAACGGGCGAAATCATTCGCGAAACGGTTCGGCCTTGACCGCATGTACGCCTCGTATCAATCCTTGCTCGAGGATCCTGATATCGACTGCGTCTACATTCCTCTACCGAACAGCCTTCATGGCGAATGGGTACGACAGGCGATCAACCACGGGAAGCATGTGCTCTGCGAAAAACCGTTGGTCACCACGGCGGCTGAGGCTCAAGAGCTTTTCGCCCTTGCTGATTCACAAGGCGTCCATCTTGCAGAAGCGTTTATGTTTCGCCATCACCCCAAGACGCACGCCCTGAGGGATTTGGTCCAGTCAGGGGCCCTAGGGGCGATCCATACTGTCCGCTCATCATTTAATTTCATGACGGAGACCCCGGAAGATGACATCAGATTCCGGTCAGATTTGGGCGGAGGTGCCCTCCGGGACGTCGGGTCCTACTGTGTGAGCCTGAGCAACCTGTTACTCGGCGACGCTCCTGTTGAAGTCCAGGCAGCATCAGTACCATCCCCCCTGGGCGTGTCTGAGCGCTTTTACGGAACGATGCGCTACACAGACGGTGCCGTGGCACAGTTTGACTGCTCCATGCGTTCTCCCCTGTCGGTACATGTTTCCGTGCTGGGCGAAAAGGCAGAGGCGATCGTGGCCATGCCCTGGTACGCCCACAAGGCGCCACACTCCATTCAGCTCAAAGCGTACGGAGGGGATGAAACAGTCCTCGCCGTTCCCGACACGAACGCTTACTTCCTCGAAACTGAAGCCTTCGCTGCGACAGTGCGAGGTGAGCGGACACCGGAAATTTCAGGATCAGAAACAGTCAGAAACCTGAAGACTCTAGAACGTTTGGCGGCCACAGCAACTCCCGGCCCCACCATTCCCGCAGCCCCGCGCTAACCACACGCATTGCCGGTGCCATCCCAGCTAAGGCCTGCATGACTGCGCAGTCCACGGACAACCATCCCACACCACGCAATTACACTCCGATGCTTTTCTGCGGGCAGCCGAAGCACCACGAGGGATAACAGTTATGCCCGGAGAACCAAGGGGGGATATTGCTCTTCTGCACGGCCGCGCCGGGCGGCAGCAGCCTCCACGTCCATCCACTAATGACCTTTATTCATAGTCCGATTGAGAGGAAAAAAATGCGCAGATACAAAGCAAAAATGCTTTCAGCCGGCGCCCTCATCGCCTCAGCAGTGATGGCGCTGACGGGGTGTTCAGGCTCTGCCGCCGGTTCAGGCGGTGACGGCGGGGACACCTTGAATGTGTTGTCATGGGAGAGCTACCACGATCAGAAGCAGATCGACAAATTCACTGCAGAGACCGGCGTCAAGGTGAATGTCGTCAATGTCGGCTCCCCGGATGAGATGTTCGCCAAGGTGAAATCAGCACCCGGCCAGTGGGACGTTGCCCTCCTGACTTCCGGCTGGTACGACAACTACACCACCAATAACCTCCTGGAACCAATCGATCGCTCAAGGGTCGATGCTTTGAAGGACTTCAGGCTTGGCTTCGACTGGGAGGGGGCCGCAAGTTCGGAGGGCTCCTTGTACGGCGTCCTTTATAATTGGGGCAATCAACCGCTGGCGTGGACGGACGACGAGGCGCTCAGCTCCCCGGCTCTGGACAAATACAGGAACGAAAAGGGACAGTTCGACGACTGGAATGTCTTCTGGGATCCTGCCCTCAAGGGCCGCGTCTCCATATTCGATGACAGCCAAGCCGTGATCACCATGGCCGCCCTGACACTTGGAATCGAGGACCCCTTTCACCTATCGGACCAGCAATTCGAAGCAGTGAAGGCGAAGCTGGCCGAACTCCGACCCCAAATAAAGCGGCTCACCAGCGGCTACAACGACCAGACAGACCAGATTGCACGGGATGAGGTCTCCATGGCCTACCTGAATTTGTCAGTGGTGGTCGGGGGTGTTGAGAAGGCCGGCAAGACCTTGCACGTGAACAACATCATCAAACAGGGTGTTCCTGCATGGAGCGACAACTACTCCATCATCAAACACGACACCATGAAGCTCGACGCGATCTACAAATTCATCAACTACACGCAGTCCACCAATTGGCAGGCGGAATTCATTACGAGGACCGGAAGCGCCGGCATTCTGGACTACGAGCAAGCAACTTCTCCCGAAGCCGTGCAAGCAGGTCTTACCCCTGAAGCCCTGGAAGCCACTTTGATACCCGCAACGCGGGAGGGGGATGCCTTCTTCTCGAAGATGGTTTTCGGGAAGACCCCAGAGAACCTGGAAAAGCGGGTCGACATGTGGAATGGGTTCAAGATCGGCACCAGCTGATATGACTGGGGTAGCTCTGCGGTTTCAACGGGGGGCAGGGCCCTCCCGCCGCGGAGTTTGCCCGGCACTTCGGAACTGAAACACCTAGCACCGGGACAGCTCAGCAGGGCTGTCCCGGTGCTTCGTGTCTGGCTTACTCCGTGCCCCCCAGCTCACCAGGGTCAGCAATAAAGGCAAACGGCACTATATGCAAGCATCGTCCGTGATTAGTACGAACGTTCTGATAGTTTGAGGTCATGGCTCGTAACCCTTCACCGGAACAAACCCGTCGCACTGATCCCCTCCGCCGTGAGCGAATCATCGACTGCACCCTGGACATCATCGCCCGGCGTGGCACGCGCTTTGCCACGTACCGGACAGTGGCAGAGTCGATCCAGGTGCCGCTGGGCTCGATGACCTATCACTTTCCCAGCCGCGACGACTTGATCTTCGCTGCCTTTGAAAAATTTGCTGACGAGCTATTCACCCCGTTGAGGGGCCTAGAGGACGATCGGGGCGATGGTGACCCTCGGGAGCGGCTGGTGAAAGTCATCATCTCCGATGAGCGCGACCGTCAAAGGGACATGGTCATCCTCGCAGAGCTGTACGTGCTGGCTTTCCGGCACGAGCGGTACGCGAATCTGATGCGGCAATGGATGCGGAAGACCAGAGGTGTCATTTCCCGGAGTATCGACGATCAGCGTGCGCAGGTTATTGATGCCGTACAGGAGGGCTTGTCGCTTCACCGGTATTTCACGCCCGAAGAGTTCAGCGAGGATACCGTCCGGCGCACCTTGGCCGACCTTGTTCCGGAACTAAGCCCGAAGACTCGTCCATGACTGTTGGGACCGTCGGATCTGCCGACCACGTTCGATCACTGAAAAGATGCCGTGCAGCACTCGTCGCGGCCTTTCTGATTACCGGCATTGGAATGTCCACTTGGATTACCCGGACGCCCGCTATCCGGGACACGATGGAGCTGTCCAATGCCGAGATGGGCCTGCTGCTTGCAGCCGTCGCGGTGGGATCAGTAGCTGGCATCGCGTCGGGCAATCCGCTCCTGGCCTTCCGCGGTGCCCGGTTTGTAATAGGGTGCGGCATGCTCAGCATGTCCACGGGTGTAGCCCTCACAGGAGTGGGAACCGCCCTGCAATCCGGTCCAGTCGCCGCGATGGGGTTGGCCCTTTTTGGCTGCGGCATGGCTTTTGGCGAAATCGGCCAAAACGTCGAAGCTGTCGGACTTGAAACAGCAATGCGGAGGAGCATGCTCCCGGGACTGCAAGGCTGCTACAGCATCGGGGTCTTCGCCGGGGGCCTGACGGGCGTGTTGGCCAACAGCCTGGAAATCCCTGTCGTAACACACCTCTCGGCTGCAGCGCTGGTGGTCTTGGGGGCGTCCGCCTGGCTGATCACCCGCCTGCCTGCCGCCACGGGGACCGCGCGGACGCCACACCGCGGACCGGAAGGGGGTGGATCGACAGGGGGCGGCTCCCCTTGGATTGATCGCCGCCTCTTGGTATTAGGTCTCATCGCCTTGGTAATGGCGCTTTCGGAAGGGGCCGCCAATGACTGGCTTCCCTTGATCGTCGTAGATGGCTTCGGGCACACCCCGGCCACCGGTTCGCTCATCTATGCCTTCTTCGGTCTCGCTGTAGCAATCGGCCGGTTTTTCGGTGGACCCGCCATCGACCAATTCGGACGCATACACGTCATGCGGGTCAGCGTTCTGACCGCAGCGTCGGGCATTGCCCTTGTTGCTTTTGCAGCCGATCTCCTGCTGGGAGGAATTGGGGTGCTCCTTTGGGGCCTGGGCACTTCGCTGGGATTCCCGATAGCCCTTTCGGCTGCGGGTGATCACCCCACGCATGCAGCCAGACGCGTCGGGCTCGTGGTCGCGGTGGGCTATGCCGGCTTCCTCATCGGACCACCGCTGCTGGGCTTCCTGGCCGAACACGCTGGTCTTCGCACAGCAATTCTGGTTGTGCTCGTCGCTGTGGTTACCGCATTGTTTTTTAGCAGATCGGTCCAAAAAGCGGATTGAAACCCAGGAACAAGCGACCGAACCATCGCATTTTAGGTGGTCGTCCTGCCAGGAAGCGCCCTGGGATGGTTATAGCGGCACGTTGCCGGCGGGGTGGAGAAACACACGCGACCTACCAAGTCCGGTTTCCGGTCTCATACCGTCTGTTGTCCTTTTGGAAGGACATGCGGCCGGCCGTCACAACGGGGTGGACCAACCTGCCCCGTAAGGATAGGCACCCCCGTTGCCGCGAGCCCTGCGCACCACCCGATACCGGCGAGGTTGATCTCGCCTGCCCAGGGTTCGGTCAGCAGAACGACTCCGAGCAGCGCCAGGGCTGGCCACATAAGCGCACGTGCGCTGTGGCTCGTGCCGCCGCGACGCTCAGCGGACCGAGGAAGTGGATCGCGACGGCGGTGCCGAGCGGGATGCGTTCGATGGAGGCGAGGAAAGCGATGGTCATCAATCCGGTGGCGACGCCCAGCCCTAGAAGCACGGGGACATCGGGTCGGCGTAGCGTGCGCAATGGGGGTCGGGCAATGGCCAGGAAGATGGGTGCCCAGTGCCCCCACACTGAGTCTGGGCCAGGCAGTTCCGGCCGGCCCCAGGCCGCGATCAGGTGGAGAATCCTCTCAGCCTCTTACTTCCGCGGTCATGCCGGCGGCTATCAGACGACGGGCGACCCTGACGCCTGGACTGAGCCGGGCCAGGTGGGCGACCAGGTCCTTGACCGCGGCGTGGAGCGCCTCGTCGGTGAACAGCGCGGAGGCGGTGTCCTCGCCGAGTTGGGTGCGGCGTGCCTAGCGCCAGTTCCAGCGCCGGCAGGTCACGCCGCCGTCATCGCACCACACCCCCTCGCCGGGTTTGAGCTAAATCCAAGATCGTTTGGCGCCTTCTCGAAGGAAGGCGCCAAACGGGGTGGGCCCAGGATGAGATATTCGGGTCAGCCCTGGACGCCTGCGTGAATACTGCTGCGGATCTGCTGCTCGATTTCTTCTTGCAGCGACAGGCGGTGAAAATCTTCCACGATTTCGGACAGGGGCACTAGGACGATCCCGTCCTGGTCTCCTATGACAATGTCGCCCGGTTGCAGACGACGTTGCCACAGGCGATGGGCCGCCCCACTGCGGCAAAGCTGCACGGCCCAGTAAAGGCTCCCGAACGGTAGTTGAGCTGGACGCCCGAAGGATATAGGTCCTGTGGCCTTGCATCGACAGTTTCAAAGCGAAAGCGGTGTACCCGAACTCGGTCGGGCACACCGCTCCCTGATTGAATTCTCCGTTGTCGTCAGACTCCTTAGGCGGCCGCATCTTTCGCGGCAGCTTGCGAAGGCTTCCGGGTCCGGAGCCTTGTCCGAGGCCTCGTTCCGTTAGTATGGGCCCCCAGGCGCGGCCCGGACACGAGGTGAATACGGTCTTTCCACAACTCCTTGATTTCCCAAGCCGGATGTTCGTTCGGGCGACCACTGGATCTCTGTGGTGCCGGAGTTGAACGTCC
>JBKPJW010000508.1:0-1454 GCA_046730875.1 Actinomycetota bacterium
CCCCCCCCCCCCAAAACAACACAACAAACGTTTCGTCGGCAGCGTCAGATGTGTATAAGAGACAGGACTGTGAGCCCGCGCTTCCGCCTCGGGCTAATCGGTGGCGGCCGGATGGGACGCACTCATCTAAGGGCGCTGAAGGAATCAGCACTGGTCGAGTGCGTTGCCGTTGCAGAGCCCTTCGAACCGTCCGCACGAGAGCTGAGAACCATGGGTCTGTCGGTATACCCGACCGTGGAAGAGATGCTCGCTGCCGGTGGTCTGGACGGTGTCATTATCGCCGCACCCACCGATCAGCATGTCGACCTGGCCACCAAGGTCATTGAAGCCGGCGTCTCCGTGCTTTGCGAGAAGCCCTTTGGAATCTCCGCCGAGCACGCTCGGAAGGCTGCTGCCCTGGCCACTGAACGCGGCGTCGCTCTGCAGATCGCCTACTGGCGACGCTTTATCCCCGAACTGGTTGCGCTCCGCCAGGACATCGCCTCGCAGAAGCTGGGCAGCATCCATCTTCTCGTGTGCTCGCAGTGGGATGAAGCCCCGCCGCCGGCAAGTTTCCGAAACCACAGCGGCGGAATCTACATCGACATGGGTGTTCACGAGATCAACCAGATGCTCTGGCTCCTTGACCAGAATGTGCGCGACGTGACTGCCGTGGCCGGGCCGGAAACGGAAGACCTCGATGCGGCCAGTGATGTGGACAGCGCCCAGGCGCTGATCTCCCTTTCGGGCGGCTCCACGGCAATAGTTTCCCTCGGACGTTTCTATCCGGGCGGCGATGTAGTCACAGCGGAAGTATTTGGCTCGAACGGGCACTCTCGGATTGAAATCGTATCTACCGAGAGCGGTGAGGCCCCCCAACTGGAGGCGCTGCGCCTACAGGCTGAAGCCTTCGCCCGCCACGCCGCGGGCGGCCCGTCCGAAGGAACCACTGCCCTTGAAGCTGCAGTGGTACTCGAGATCGCCCAGCGTCTGTCCGACTCAGCCAAAATTGCCGTCCTCGCAGGGTGATGTGATTCCAGAGGAAGCGGACCGGGAGGCATGAAACTCAAGAACTACCACTTAGTTCCGAGAGCGAAAGGGGACCGAGCCGCGGGCCAAAAATGACGCACTGGGCGGGCGGCACGGTTTGCTCACACCGTAGAGCATGCCGTGCCGCCTCAGAACAGGTCAGGTCCGGAGGGTTCAACTCATATCTGACGTTTCCTCAGCGGTTGCCGGAGCGTCACGCATACTCTGCCCAGGTGGTGGGAGCCGCTCTTCCGAGGGACCTATTCGGAGCAAACGTCCTGGCCAAAAGACCTAAAATTCATTTAATGAAAGGACCTCCTGTCATGAGGCTTGAAGGCTGGCATCTCATCATCATCATCGTTCTGGCATTGGTGCTTTTCGCTGCACCGAAGCTGCCGGGCATGGCCCGCAGCCTGGGCCAGTCAATGCGTATTTTCAAGTCGGAA
>JBKPJW010000509.1:0-9937 GCA_046730875.1 Actinomycetota bacterium
ATGCTCGTCCACCTGCCCGGTGACCACACCGCCGAAACCGTCCGCGACGGACTCGTCAAGACCATGACCACCCTTCCAGAACACCTGCGAGGCTCCCTCACCTGGGACCAGGGCGCGGAAATGGCCACCCACAAATCCTTCACCCTCGCCACCGACATGCCTGTCTACTTCTGCGATCCGGGAAGCCCCTGGCAACGCGGCTCCAATGAAAACACCAACGGGCTGCTGCGCCAGTACTTCCCCAAAGGCACCGATCTGTCCGTCTACGGACCCGAAGACCTCGAACACGTCGCGCAGGAACTCAACGGACGCCCACGCAAAACGCTCGGCTGGAATACTCCAGCCGAGCGTCTGCGTGATTTACTACTAACCACTTAACCAACAGGTGTTGCAACGACCCCTAGAAACCGCCGAGCCGCCGGCCGTCGCCGTTTGTTGCCGCGGAATTCCGCTTGGAGCTACCGCCCGGGCCGGTGCCTAGATGGCGTTGTTCGGGGCGAAGGACCGGTCGCTGTTTTGGATTTTGCCCTTCTCCTTCTTCACCTTCTTGCCCTTTTCATTTTGAGCATTGTCGCCAACGGCGGTGTCACCCGGACCGTTGTTGGCGTCCTGGTCCTCCGACGTCGGCGTTACCATGACGGCCCCGGCCGGGGTCACCAGCACGGAGACAAACGTCGGGTCGCTGGCACCGGCAAAGGTGACCCGCCCGATGTAGGAACCCTGGTTCAGGCCCTCCCAGTTGAGCGTGACGGTGCCTGCCGCGCCGTTGCCCAGACGCAGCGGATTCGGGCTGAGGGAAGCGTTGCCTTCATTCGCGCCCAGCACGGCGGCGTCCACGGAAGCCTTGGTGGCCCGGTTGTTCGGGCTGGCGTACAGGTTCGCGTAGATCGTGTACTCGCCCTCGGTCGGGTTGGGGATCGAAACGGATTCACTGGCCGATGATGTGGCGACCGTCAGCGGACCGTCCGGGGTCATGACGTACATGTCGAAGTCAGCGCTCGGGTCCGCGGAAATGACCGAGAACTTGGCCAGCGGGGATCCGCCGGGGACATTGACCGTCTTGACGTGGTTCGCGGCGTCCGGGGCCCCCGTGAACGGTCCCGGGACCAGTTCGACGGCAGTGGAGTCAGCCTTCGAAAGACCATCGAGGGTCATCTTGACGGGCGCGTTGGTGCCTGAGACCACCTTGATGGCGCCGGATCCGGTGCCGCCCTCGGAGGTGAAGGCGACATCAGGCAAGGCCACCATTGACTGCGGGCGGACCGCGATCGGCGATGCCACAGTCTTGTTGGCGCCCTGCCAGGTCAGCGAGCCGGTCGCGAACTTGCCCAGGGCGGCGTTCTGGTTCTCAAAGGAGACCTTGAACGTGCGCTTTTCCCCCGCGGCGCTGAAGTTCAGCACGGTCGGGGTCACGGTGACCTTGATGCCGGGAACATTGAACTTGGCCCGGTAAACCCCTGGCGTCAGGGCAGTCACTGTGCGGGTGACCTCGATCTTCCCGGCCAGGTTGCCCAGGGCGAAGGACGGGAGGTTCATGTCCCGCGGCTTGGTGGCGCCGAGGCCCGGGATGCCGAGGTCGATGCCGGTGCCCTGGATGAATGCCAGATAGTCATCCTCGGTGGCGTCGTAAACGAGGCCCGGATCAAGCACCCGTGCCGGGTCCACCTGGCCCGCGCCGGTGGCGAAGACATCCGCGTTCTTCGACCCGTCGGCGTTCTTGACGGCGCTCGTGGTGGTCATCATCGCGGACTTGACCGTCGCCGGGGACCACCTGGGGTTCTTGGCCAGGATCAGCGCGCCGAAGCCGGCCACGTGCGGAGACGCCATGGAGGTGCCGGAGAGGAAACCGAAGTCGTCGCCTCCGGTGCCGATGGGCGAAACGCCGGCCAGCACGGCCACACCGGGTGCGGCGACGTCGGGCTTCAGCAGGTCTGATCCGGCGGCCAGCAGCGGGCCGCGGGAGGAGAACCCGGCGATCTGTGGCTGGGCCTCAAGGGGCAGGCCCGTGGTGTCCTTGTTGACCAGGGAAACCTTGATGGCCGGGTTGGCCGCAACCTTGGCCTTGATGGCCTCGGTGGCGGGCGGGTTCACGTGGACAGTGGGGACCGAGTGCTTGTCCGTGTCCAGCGAGGACTCGCTCAGGTTGACGAGGATCATGCCGACGCCGCCGCCGCGCTTGACCTCGGCGCTCTTTGCGACGCGGTCAACGACGCCGCGGTCACAGACCACAACCTTGCCGACGATCTTGGCAGGGTCCAGCGAGCCGGCGCCGCACAAGGCCGGGCTGGTGCTCCCGGCGGCGCCCACGTTGGCCGCCAGCACGACGCCGGCGTTCGCCACCTGGCTGTTCATGATGCTGGCGCCGCGGTACTTGCTGCCGTCGGAGAACTCGGCCGTGCCCTGGAGTTCCTGCGAGAAGCTGGTGGCGGCAACCGTGGTCAGCCAGGGCGCGCCGTGGTTGACGGTGCTGGCGGTCGGGCCGGAGTTGCCGGCGGAGACGGCCACGAAGATCCCGGCCGAGGCGGCGGACAGGAACGCCATGGAAACCGGGTCCGTGGTGGTGTCCGTGGCGCCCGAGATGGAGTAGTTGAGGACGTCCACGCCGTCCACGATGGCCTGATTGATGGCGTCGATGGCCGCTGACGAGTAGCACCCGCCGCTGTTCGGATCGTTGTCTTCCCAGCAGACCTTGTAGATGGACAGCTTTGCGGCCGGCGCGATGCCGCTGGTCTGGCCGAAACTCCGGCCGTCCACCGAAGCTTCGACGTCGGCGTTTCCGGCGGCAGTGCTGGCGGTGTGGGTTCCGTGGCTGTCAGCGTCGACCGGGGACAGCCGCTCGCCCGGCGCCCAGTTTTCCGGCGGGACATTCTCCGCGAAGGTGTCGCCGAAGTAGCGGGCGCTCAGGACCTTGGAGTTGCAGGCGGTGCCGTCAAAGTCAGTACCGGTCTGGCAGTCGCCCTTGAAGAGGTCGCCGTCGGACTTGAGCATCTCGATCTTGCCGTCCGCGGTCCGGTAGGGCACTCCGACGACCGGATCTCCGGTGAGCGGCTTGACCTCCTGGCCCGCGAAGAAGGCGCTGGACGGGGTGTAGCCGGTGTCGATGACACCGACCACCACACCTTTGCCCGCCGCGTCCTTGCCGCCGAATTTGGTGTTCCAGGTGCCATTGGGCCCGCTGAGCTTCAGGAAGTCAGTGCTGGAGTAGTCCGGTGCGTTCTCGGTGTCCGGCGCGACCACCAGGACAGCGGGGTCCCTGGCCAGCTTGATGGCCTGGTCCGCCGTCAGCCTGGCGCTGAAGCCATTAAGGGCTGCCGTGAACTGGCGCTTGATGGTCACGCCCTGCTGGCCGGCTACCTGGGCCTGCTTCTGCTCCAGGTGCGCCCGGTACTTCTTGACTTCGGCCCTGTTGGCGTCCAGCTTCTTCCCGGCGGCGGGCTTGGTGGCCGGCAGGCCAGCCGTCCCGCCGTCGTAGGTTGCGGACGGCTTTTCCGCAAGGACCACGATGTAGCGGCCGTCCTTGTAGGTGTTCGGGTCCACATTTTTCTGAGCCACGCCGGCAACGGCTGAGCCCCCTACCGGGGCGGCGTTGGCCGGGGCGATTGCGATGCTGGACAAAAGAACCGGCAAGCCCAGGGTCAGCGCCGCGGCCCTCCGGAATCCCCCGCTTCGAAGGAAGCTCTTTCCTGGTGATGTCACGAGTGATTGAACCTTTCGTAAAGGAACGGCCCGGCATCGATACCGGGCCCAGCGGACTGGCGGAGCCGCTCCGGGCGATCACCCGGCCTGCCCCGACGGATACCAGCCGATTCATACAGTACAGACTGAGAGCCAGTTATGACATAGACCACATGGGCGTATTTACGAATTGTCACGCAACACAACAGGATGCGACGGTGAGGTCGCTGAACTGCGTCAATTCGGACGTTCGGATGAGGACGGCGCACAGATGCAGCTCCGGCGCACCGGCACCGGAGCCTTCTGCCGCGACCCTGCCGCCTACTGGCGGGGGGTCCGGACCACGTCGCTGATCCAGGCACGGGTCTTCTCATCCAGGGGGCCGGCCACATTGGACGCTTTCGCTGCACGATCTGCCCTGATCTTCTGCAGGACCATCCGGCCCAGCCCGGCGAACACTGCAACGGCGACGACGGACAGCACCACGGATTTCGGTTTCTCAGCCATGCGCACATCCTACTGACCCGCCATAGCCCGGACCATAGGCCGCACCCGGGCGCGAGGCGTCGTTTGTCCAGTTCGGGGCGTCCCGCGGGCACACGCGCGGACCGGATGCGGCGGCACGCCCGGGGGCCGGTAGAATAGGCGTGCAAGCTCGCGGAGCGCCCGATCACATTGCTGATCTACACTGCCGATTTACCGCTGATTGACTCTGTGCCTTACCCGTCGTTTTCACCGCCGGTGATGCACAGTGATTGGCACGTCAGATGGACACCTTTTCATTGACATCCCTGCGATGTTGACGAAGGCGTTCGTGACAAGGCATGAGACCGGCGTGAGACGGCACCACTCCGCTGCGCCCTTACCCAATGCTCACGCACAGGAGTTACCGGATGCCCCGGATCGTTGTCGACGTCATGCCCAAGCCCGAGATTCTGGACCCGCAGGGGAAGGCCATCGTGGGTGCACTCCCCCGTCTGGGCTTCACCAGCTTCAGCTCTGTCCGTCAGGGCAAGCGATTTGAACTGACCGTTGACGGCGAGGTGACCGATGCAATCCTGGCCCAGGCCCGCGAAGCAGCCGAGACCCTGCTGTCCAACCCTGTGATCGAAGACGTCGTCAACGTCGAGGTCGTCGAGGCCTGAGATGACTGAACTTCCCTTGATTGGCGAGGCGGTCCCCGCCGACGCCGACGCTTCTGGTGCTCGCAGGCTCGCCGGCGCACGCATCGGCGTCGTCACCTTCCCCGGAACACTGGATGACCGCGACGCCGCCCGCGCCGTCCGCCTGGCCGGCGCCACTCCCGTGGCACTCTGGCACGCGGACACCACGCTCGCCGACGTCGATGCCGTTGTCATTCCGGGCGGTTTCTCCTACGGTGACTACCTCCGCGCTGGCGCCATCGCACGCTTCGCCCCGCTGATGTCCAAAATCATCGACGCCGCCAACTCGGACGCCAAGTTGCCCGTGCTGGGCATCTGCAACGGCTTCCAGATCCTCACCGAGTCGCACCTGCTGCCGGGGTCGATGATCAAGAACGACGGCCTGAAGTTCATGTGCCGCGACCAGGTCCTGCGCGTGGAGAACAACAGCACCGCATGGACCGGCGACTATGCCGCCGGTCAGGAAATCACCGTGCCGCTGAAGAACCAGGACGGCCAGTACATCGCCGACGAGAAGACCCTGGACGCCCTCGAGGCGGAAGCCCGCGTGGTGTTCCGCTACGTCGGCTTCAACCCCAACGGTTCCCGCCGCGACATCGCCGGCATCTCCAACGCCGCAGGCAACGTCGTAGGCCTCATGCCGCACCCCGAGCATGCAGTGGAGGCCGGGTTTGGCCCGGCATCCCTGGATGGCTTCGGCGGTTCTGACACTGATGGCCTCGGTTTCTTCACCTCCGTACTGACCAAGATTGTGGGAGAGAACAAATGACCGAGATCTCTACAAGCTCGATCACCAAGGCCAAGAAGTTCAACATCGACACGGTCGAGAACGCAGCCAAGACCCCGGATACCGAACTCCCGTGGGCCGAGCTTGGCCTGAAGCAGAACGAGTTCGACGAGGTCGTCAAGGTCCTGGGCCGCCGCCCGACCGGCGCCGAACTCGCCATGTACTCCGTGATGTGGAGCGAGCACTGCTCCTACAAGTCCTCGAAGAACCACCTGCGCCAGTTCGGCGAAAAGGTGACCGACGAGATGAAGAAGGACATGCTCGTGGGCATCGGCGAAAACGCCGGTGTCACCAATCTGGGCGACGGCTGGGCCGTGACGTTCAAGATCGAGTCCCACAACTCGCCGTCGTTCGTGGAGCCCTACCAGGGTGCCGCGACCGGCATCGGCGGCATCGTCCGCGACATCATCTCCATGGGTGCCCGCCCGGTAGCCGTGATGGACCCGCTGCGATTCGGCGCCATCGACCACCCGGACACCGCCCGCGTCATGCATGGCGCCGTGGCCGGCATCGGCGGCTACGGCAACTCCCTGGGCCTGCCGAACATCGGCGGCGAAATGGTCTTTGACTCCGTTTACCAGGGCAACCCGCTGGTCAACGCGCTGGCTGTCGGCGTGATGCGCCACGAGGACATCCGCCTCGCCAATGCCTCCGGCAAGGGCAACAAAGTGGTGCTTTTCGGTGCGCGCACCGGCGGCGACGGAATCGGCGGCGCCTCGGTCCTGGCCTCGGAGTCCTTCGATGACACCAAGCCCTCCAAGCGCCCGGCCGTCCAGGTGGGTGACCCCTTCGCCGAGAAGGTGCTGATCGAGTGCTGCCTGGAGCTCTTCAAGGGCTCACTGGTTGAGGGCATCCAGGACCTCGGCGCCGCTGGCATCTCCTGCGCCACGTCCGAGCTCGCCTCGAACGGCGACGGCGGCATGGAGGTCGAACTGACCTCGGTCCTGCTGCGCGACCCCACCCTGACCCCCGGCGAAATCCTGATGTCCGAGTCGCAGGAACGCATGATGGCCGTGGTCACCCCCGGGAACATCGCCGCGTTTGAAGCGGTCATGGAGAAGTGGGCCGTGGAGTACTCCTGGCTGGGCGAGGTGACTGACACCGGCCGCCTGATCATCACCTGGGAGGGCGAGGTCATCGTCGACGTCGATCCGCGCACCGTCGCCCACGACGGTCCGGTCTACGACCGCCCGTACGCCCGACCGGAATGGCAGGACACCGTCCAGGCCGACTCCTTCACCGGGTCCGTGCAGGACGCCGGCCGTCCTTCCGCCCCGGCGGACCTGGCCGCCGCCATCACCGAACTCGTTGCCTCGCCGAACATGTGCGACAAGTCCTGGATCACCAACCAGTACGACCGCTACGTCGGCGGCAACACCGCGCTGGCGTTCCCCGACGACGCGGGCGTGGTCCGCGTGGACGAGGAAACCGGCCTGGGCGTGGCCCTGGCCACCGACGCCAACGGCCGCTACACCTATCTCGACCCGTACCACGGCGCGCAGCTGGCACTCGCCGAGGCCTACCGCAACGTGGCCACCTCCGGCGCCGTGCCGATGGCCGTCAGCGACTGCCTGAACTTCGGCTCCCCCGAGGACCCGGACGTCATGTGGCAGCTCGCCGAGGCCATCCGAGGCCTGTCCGACGCCTGCATGGTGCTGGGCATCCCGGTCACCGGCGGCAACGTCTCGCTGTACAACCAGACCGGCACCACGCCCATCCACCCTTCCCCCGTCGTTGCCGTGCTTGGCAAATTCGACGACGTCGCGCGCCGCACGCCGTCGGGCTGGAAGGAAGACGGCCAGGCCATCTACCTGCTGGGCACGACGGCGGCGGAGCTGGACGGGTCCGAATGGTCCAACCTGCGCGGACACCTCGGTGGGCTCCCGCCCAAGGTTGATCTCGCGGCCGAACGCGCGCTGGGCGAGATCCTGATCAACGCCTCCCGCGACGGCATGGTGGACGCCGCGCACGACCTCTCCGAAGGCGGCCTCGCGGCAGCCCTGGTGGAGTCCTCGCTGCGCTACGGCGTGGGCGCACGGATCGCACTGCAGGACGTCCTGGACCGCGACGGCGTGGACCTGTTCACGGCGCTGTTCTCCGAGACCCAGGGCCGTGCAGTCGTCTCCGTGCCCCGCTCGGAGGAAATCCGCTTCACGGATATGTGCACCGCCCGCGGCTTCGCGCACCTGCGGATCGGAGTGGTGGACGCGGACAGCGGCAAGCTGGAGATCAACGGCGTCGAGACCATGAACCTCGACTCGCTCCGCGAAGCCCACGAGGCGACCCTGCCGAAATACTACGGCTAACCGCATCCCGCACCGCTCTTCGGTTGCTCCGTAACTGCCCTTTTGAACACTCAAAACGGCAGTTACGGAGCAATCGTTGGTTAACGGCCGGGCCGCCAGCCCGCCCGCACGAGCGCGGCGCGGACCTTGGCCACCGCCGCCCTGGCACCATCATGCATGTGCCGCTTGGAGATCCGGACCTCGGTCCAGCCCAGCTGGGCGTAGCGCTCGGAACGGGCGATGTCACGGACGATCTGCAGCTCTTCCCCGTGCTGCTCACCCTCATATTCAATGCCGATTCTGTACCTGCGGTACGAGAGGTCGGGCTCGTGATGCCGGCCGCCGTCGTCGGTAATGATCGGGACGTTCACTTCCGGTTCGGGCAGACCTGCGCGCACGATCGCCAGCCGGAGGAGCGTCTCCTGCGGGGAATCGGACCCGACCCTGATGAGCTTGATGGCCTCCTTCGCTTTGCGGATGCCGCGCTTACCTTTGTGCCTGCCGATCATCCGCTGGAGGTCGGCAATGTCGCAATGCGGCATGTCCCTGCCCTCAAGGTCGGCCCGCGGCACGCGAACACAACTGTCCCCCATGGCCACCAGCTCATCCACCGTTAGCAATTCGGCCATGTCCAGCCAGGTACGTTCCGGAGTGGTTATTGGGATCCCTTCTACCGTGGTGATCTCGTCGTCGTAGAGTTTCATCCGGTGGACGATCACGTGGGGCCGGTCAAGGTGCGCCTCGCCTTCGGGGCGGATGATGTGATGCATTTCGGGTTTCTCCTTCCGCTGCCGCCGCGGCAATAAGAGCAGTTCCGCGGCAGTGAGGTGCGATGCGGCGCATCGCGTGTTGACCTCGATGAACGGCCGCACCCTGACGCTCAACGGAAGCTCCGACGTCGGGCCGTCCGAGCGGATGCCTTTGCCCAGCGTTCGAAGGGACGGGTGGCGCAGCCGCTTGGGTTTCACCCCGGCCAGGCGGGCCTCGGCAACAGTGAACGGCCGGCCCCGGAGTTCCTCGGGCAGCTGGCGTGCGGTCTTCATCGGTCCAGGAGACCAGAACGGGAGACGGCGCGCAGAAGTTATCCACAGAGCCCATCGATTGCTCCGCAAGGGCCCTTTTGAGCCCTCAAAACGGCGGTTGCGGAGCAATCGATGGAGGTCAGTCGTCGCTGCGGAGTTCGCGCTGGCGGGCGCTCAGGAGTTCGAGCTCGGGCCGGGCCGCCACGAAACGTTCGACGGCGGTGAGCACGTCCACGAGGTGCGCCCTGTCCGCTGCCACCAGGCCGGCCCCGAGCTGCGTCCGCCGGTACTGCTCATGGTCCCCCACCTCGGCCACGGAGACATCAAAGCGGCGCTTCAGCTCCGCCAGCAGCGGCCGCACCACGGAACGCTTCTCCTTGAGGCTGTGAACGTCGCCCAGAAGGATGTCGAATTCAATCCACCCGATCCACATGCCCCAAGCCTATCGATTGCTCCCCACCGGCTCCCTCGCCTCGCAAGCTCGGCCAGGGAACCCTGCCAGCGTGGGCCCACGGCCGTTTTGATGCCTCAAAAGGGCCGTTCCGGAGCAATCGACGGGGTTAGATGGTGAGTTCACCCATCCGGTCCCAGCCCTCGCCGTCGAACTGGCGGCTGATGATCCGGGGCGTCTCGGCGAGCGCCTGCGGCATGGCCGCCATGGCCTTCTGGAAGTGTGCGCTGTTGACGTGGTCGCCGGCGGCATCGTCCTTGAAGGCTTCCACGAGCACGAACTCGTTGGCATCCTCCACGCTGCGGGACCAGTCGAACCACAGGTTGCCGGGCTCCTGGCGCGTGGCCTTGGTGAAGTCCTCCACCAGGCCCAGCCACCGATCGGACCAGTCCGGCTTTACCTTGAACTTAACGACAATGAAAATCACGGGCTGATGCCTTTCGTTGTGTGCGGACGTTCAGTCAATTGTTTCATCAGGGGCAGCCACCGCCGGCGCAGCGATCGCCTGCGCAGGAACCGCTCCGGCCCCGGTCCCTGCCCCGGCCGAGAGTGAA
>JBKPJW010000510.1:0-8391 GCA_046730875.1 Actinomycetota bacterium
CCGGTGGACTTCGGGCATGACCGGCGCCCTCATCACCACTGTTATCGGGTTCCCCAGCCTGGGCACCGGTGTCTGGGGCTGGGACCGCTACGGCCTTGGCGCCTTCATCTGGACTGTCTTCTGGGTGGGCGGGGCAATCTACCTCATCTACTACCTGACCCAACGCAACAAGACCCGGAATGGAGCAATCCCCATGCCATCGCGTTACGACTCCAGCAGCCCGGCAGGCACCGCGGCCTTTGCGGCCACCGCACCCGCCGGCGTCGGGCAGCAGTCCCCCGAGGGCTTCCCGCAGGAGGGCACGGCCTACGGCCATCCCGTCAACGGCTCCGGCGTCTTCGGCGCCGGCCCGGCCTGGGGTCCGCCCCCGCCATCCGGTCCCGTGCCGCCCGGTCCGGTTCCCCCGGGCGGATATGGCCCGGGCACCGGAGACACTCCACCTCCTGCGGCCGCGCCGCGCAACCCCGGCCCGGGCACTCCGGCCGTCGCCATTACGGTCGGCTCCGCCCTCCTGGTGGGCGGCGGCATCAAAGCCCTCGACGCCGCCAACGTGATCGACCTCGGCGACGCCGGCAACGCGCTGGTCTGGGCGATCGCCGCCGTCATCCTGGGTCTTGGGATCCTGGTGACAGGGTTGCGGGGCAGGACCTCGGGGATCCTCAGTTTCTTCGCCGTCGTGGCGCTTCTGATCGGCGGAATCTTCAGCGTGGTCCCGCACGGCGACAGGTTCCGGTTCCAAAACGCCGACTGGACACCCGCCAGCATTGAACAGGCCCGCGGCGGCTTCGAGATCACCGGCGGCGAAGGAACGGTGGACCTGACCAAGCTGGCGCTGAATCCGCCGCTGGGCTCCGACGTCGTGGTTCCAATCGACGCGACTGCCAGCAACCTGACCGTCGTGATTCCGGGCACCGTCCCCGTGCAGATCCAGGCGGACATGACTATGGGAAACCTTCATGAAGGCAACCAGGACCGTGGCGGCATGATGAACCAGCAGAGTGACTACAACGCCTCCAAGCCCGGAGCCCGGCTGGTCCTGCAGATCTCCGGCACCGTCAGCAACGTGACCATCAAGGAAGGCAACTGACATGAGCAGCTTTGACGACTCCCGGTCCGCCGCCGATCAGGACCTGGAACCGACGGGTTCTCCCGCCCGGGTGGGAACAGTGGTCTGGGGGCTGACGGTGGTGGCGCTGGCCGCGCTGATCATCGTTTCCCGGCTCGGCCTCGTGACCCTCAACGGTACCTATGTCCTGATCGGCCTGATGATCGGGGCGGGGGCCGCGCTGATTGTCGGCGGGCTGCTCTCATCCCGCCGGCGTGACAATAAATCAACTTCAGGGAAGTCTTGAACCATGAATAAGTTCTTCGACACCGTCCGGGGCTTCGGCCTGAAACGTGGTCCGCAGCGCTGGCTTGGCGGCGTCTGCGGCGGGATCGCCGCGAAACTGAACGTGGATGTGGCCTATGTCCGGATCGCCTACCTGCTCCTGAGCCTGCTCCCCGGGCCGGCATTCGTGCTCTACATCGCGGCGTGGCTGCTCCTTCCGGACCAGCGCAACGTCATCATCCTGGAAAGCTTCCTCTCGAAGCGGTCCTCCCGGCCCTGACGTCCGCAACGCAGCGCGAACGTGCCCCCGCCTAGGCGGGGGCACGCTTGTGTAACCGTTTGTGTCCTGCCCCACACTCGCCATTAGACTCTAGGTTGAGCTCAGCGTGGCGCTCTGCCTGTACCCCTTCAAACCAGGATTTGAGCCAGCATATGAAAATTGGAATCCTCACCAGCGGCGGAGACTGCCCCGGACTGAACGCGGTCATCCGTGGCGCCGTCCTCAAGGGAATCGCGGTCCACGGCCAGCAGTTCGTAGGATTCCGGGATGGCTGGCGCGGCGTTGTCGAGGGCGACGTCGTGGAGATTCCCCGCACCATGGTCCGAGGCATCGCCAAACAGGGCGGCACCATCCTCGGCACGTCCCGCACCAACCCGTTTGAGAACGGCGGCGGACCCGAGGTCATCAAGGCCAACATGGACCGGCTCGGGATCGACGCCATAATCGCCATCGGCGGCGAGGGCACCCTGGCGGCCGCCAAGCGGCTCACCGACGCTGGCCTCAAGATCGTGGGCGTGCCCAAGACGGTGGACAACGATCTCGACGCCACGGACTACACCTTCGGCTTCGACACTGCCGTGGAAATCGCCACCGAGGCGATTGACCGGCTCCGAACCACCGGAGAGTCCCACCACCGCTGCATGATTGCTGAGGTCATGGGCCGGCACGTGGGCTGGATCGCCCTGCACGCCGGCATGGCCTCTGGCGCCCATGCCATCCTCATCCCGGAGCAGAAGGCCTCCATGGAACAGATCGCCGAATGGGTAGTCTCCGCCCACGACCGCGGCCGCGCCCCGCTGCTAGTCGTCGCCGAAGGCTTCGTGCCCGAAGGCCAGGAGTCCCCGCACTCCGAACGCGGCCTCGACACCTTTGGCCGCCCCCGCCTCGGCGGCATCGCCGAGATGCTGGCTCCCGAGCTTGAGGCACGCACCGGCATCGAGACCCGCGCCACGGTCCTTGGCCACATCCAGCGCGGCGGCGTCCCCACGGCGTTCGACCGTGTCCTGGCCACCCGGCTGGGCATGGCGGCTATCGACTCGGTGGTGGACCAGCGCTGGGGCACCATGGTCTCGCTGCACGGCACGGACATTGTGCACGTCGGCTTCGACGCCGCGCTCGGCAACCTCAAGTCCGTGCCGCAGAGCCGCTACGACGAGGCGGCAGTTCTTTTCGGCTAAGCGGGCCTCTTCGGCTAGGCGTTCTCCTCGGCTGGGCGGCGTGCCACCGGCCCGCGCGGCCGGAACCCCCGGCCCGCGGTGGGTAGGGTTGGTTCATGACTCTTGAGCCCGGTTCCGCTGAAATCGTCCAGCTTGCATGGGCACGCCGCTTGGGGTTCGACGACGGCGCTTTCGCCGCCGCCGCGGGGGTGCGGCTCACCCGGGCCGACGATGCGGCCCGGTCCGTGCAGTTCGTCCGCTTGTTCGGCAATTCCGCCCTCGTGGGCCCGCAGTGGGCACTGGACGCCGCCGTCGGCCTCTCCGACGAGGAACTTGCCCAGCACGTGACGCTGCTGACCATCTCCCGCGCGCACGGCGGCCACGGGCTGGGCGCCGCAGCCCTTTTCTTCGCCGACGACCTGCCCCTCCAGCAGCCTTCCGAGGAGCTGACCGTCTCGCACGGGAACCCGGAAGCGATCGAACTGGAGTCATTCTGCCCGCCCGATGACGTCAACGAGGTGGGCCTCGCGGACCTTGAACACCGCTTCACTGTCATGCATCTGGAAGACGGCCGCCGGACGCCCGTGGCCTGCGGGGCGTACACCGAATGGGAGGGGCTCCTCGCCCATCTGGGCGTGCTGGTCGCGCCCGAATGGCGGCGCCGCGGGCTGGGCAAACTGGCCGGTTCGATAGCCGCCCATGAGGCCCTCGCCGCCGGGCTGACGCTGCAGTGGCGCTCCGAGGTCAGCAACAAGGGGTCCCTGGCGTTGGCCCGGAGCCTGGGTTTCTCCGCGGGCGGCATCCAGACCAGCGTGCTGCTGGGCTGATCCGGATGCCCCGGCGGGCTAGCGCTGGCCCCGTTCTGCGGCAGCCCTGTCAGTGTCCGCGCCCGCGTCCGCGCCCGCGTCCCCGTCCGCGGCGGAAGTCGCGGCGGCGCCTCTTTCCGCAACAGCACTTGAGGCCGTAACCACGGCAGCTGGTACGGGCTCACCCCAGCCCTGGACCGGTTTGGGCTTGGCGAAGAATAGGGCCACGGCAGCGCCGAGCAGGATGACGGCCGCCGGCAGCAGGATGGACTGGCCCATCGCGGTCGAGAATCCCGCATGGAGCGCCTCGGGGAGCGTGCCGCCGGAGCCCATCGGGCTGGCGTCCGCGCTCGCGCCGGGCTGGGCCGGGAGTTCGGCCGCCAGCCGCGCCTGGATGAGGACGGCGATGGCGGCGCTGCCGAGAACGGCACCGATCTGTCGGGTGGTGTTGTAGACCCCCGAACCGGCTCCGGCCTGCCGTGGCGGCAGGTTGCGCGTGGCGGTGGAGCTCAACGGCGCCCAAATGCCTGCATTGGCGAAGCCCAGCACGGCGCTCGGAAGCAGGAACTGCCAGATGGGGGTGTCGGGGTGCATGAGCAGGGCGTTCCAGAACAGCGCCACGGACATCAGCACCAGGCCCGTCGCGGCGATGAATTTCGGGTTGACCTTGTCGATGATCCGGCCGACGACGGGTGCGAGGCCGCCGGAGATCAGCGCCATCGGCACCATCATGAGCGCCGACTGAGTGGGGGTCAGACCGCGGACAATCTGGTAATAGAAGATCAGCGGCAGGCCGAACCCCGTGACGGTGAAGCCCACAGTTGTGATCGCAATGTTGGCGAGCGAGAAGTTCCGGTCCTTGAACAGGGACAGCGGCAGCAGCGGTTCGCCCTTGTTGAACCGCTGCCACAGGACGAAGACAACCAGTACGGCGATGCCGCTGATGATCAGGCTCCAGACGGTGATGGGGCCGGCGATGGTGCCCCAGTCGTACGTCTCGCCCTCCTGGATGCCGAAGACCAGGAGGAAAAGGCCGACGGCGCTGAGCAGCACGCCGGGGATGTCGAACCTGTGCGGGTGGGTGCTGAGTGAGGGGACGAAACGCTGGGCGAGGATGAAGCCGGCAATGCCGACGGGGACGTTGATGAAGAAGATCCACTCCCAGCCGAGCCCGTCCACCAGCACGCCGCCGAGAATCGGACCGACCAGGGTGGCGAGGCCGGCCGTGGCACCCCAGATGCCCATGGCCGCTCCACGCCGGTCCGGGGGAAAGATCCGGGTAATCACGGCCATGGTCTGCGGCGTCATCATGGCGGCACCGAGGCCCTGGACCACGCGGGCCGCAATCAGGGTCTGAACGTCGCCGGAGAGGCCGCACCACAACGATGCCATGGTGAAGACGACAAGACCGGACAGGTAGAGCTTCTTCGGCCCGAAGCGGTCCCCGAGCCGACCCGTGACCAGCAGCGGCACGGCATAGGCCAGCAGGTAGGCACTGGTCACCCAGATGACCGAGTTGATGTCAGTGTTGAGGCCCTCCATGATGCTGGGGTTGGCCACCGAGACGATGGTGGTGTCGATCAGGATCATGAAGAAGCCGATCACCAGGGACCAGAGTGCCGGCCATGGCCGGGCTACGTTTTCCATGGGGTTCCTTAGGGGCTGTGCTGAATTCCGGAGGCTGAATGTTGGATGGTCGATGTTGCGGCGGGCGGGTTTAGGCCGGTCTCCGTGCCAGGGCCCGCACAGGGGGCCCGCGAAGGCATTACCACGGCAGTTCACCGGAGCGGAGCTGGTCCTGAAGGCCGCGGATCCAGGCGATCTCGGCCCGCAGCATGCTCTGCTGGTACAGGACATCTATCCAGTACTTGCGCTCCGCGCCCTTCTTCTTGAGCAGTTCCTCTCCTGAGACCAGGAAATCGAGTTGCTCCTGCAGTGCCTGGACCCGGCGGTCGAGGAGTTCGAGGACCACGCCGCGCGGCAGGTTGTAGGCCTCGGAGACGGCCAGCGGGAACGACGGGTATTCGTTGACCGGGGTGGCGAGCATGTCCTGCAGCCACTGGGTGAACGCTTCGCGGCCCGCTGCCGAGATGGTGTACGTGGTGCGTTCCGGACGGTTGCCGCCCCGGTCCGTTCCCGTCGCCGCGACGAGGCCCTGCTCTTCAAGCCGTCCGACGGCGTGATAGAGAGTTCCCGGCCGGACCTTGACCAGCCGGTCCTCGTGCCGGGCGATCAGGAGCTGGTACATCTCGTACGGATGCATCGGTTCTTCCACGAGCAGGGAGAGTGCGGCGACACCCAGCGGTGTCAATGCGGTTGCCCGGGCCATGATGCGGTGTCCTCTTCCGTCTTGGGAGGGATTACTCCACTGACGATTATTCCACGTGGAGTATTTGGGTGCAATCTCTCCCGGCCCGGTACCCGTCCAGTCCCCCGGCCACTCGTGTGTTACCGCCGGTACCCCGCCCGACGCCGGCCTAATTACCCGGCCCGGCGTCCGGACCAGCTGGGCCGGACGCCGGTGCTCCCGGCCGCTTGGGGCATCGGGCGACCGGGTTTGGTCAGCCGAACAGGGCCAGGATGTCCGTGCGGGCGAACATCTGCGCTGCGGCCCGGGCGGAGGGGGTGCCGGCGTCGGGGTCGGCCCCGGCTGCCACCAGCTCCCGCACCACATCCGTGTAACCCTTGAAGACAGCGCCGGCCAGCGGCGTCTGGCCGCGGTCATTGGGCGTGTTGGCGTCGCCGCCGTGGTCCAGGATCAGCCGGACGGTGCCGGCATGGCCGTGGTAGGCCGCCAGCATCAGGAGTGAGTCGCCGGCCGAGTTGGTCAGCGTGGCCGGGGCGCCGGCGGCGAGGTAGCTGCCCAGCAGCGCGGAGTTGCCCTCGCGGGCGGCGTCGAAGAGCATGTGGGCCAGGGCCAGCGTCTGGTCGTCGGACGCGGAACCGTCGGGCGCGCCACCATTCTTTGGAGTCTCGTCGCTCATCGGGTGCCCCGCAGGAAGCCGGTCGGGCGGCTAACCACTTGGCCGGCGTCGGGGGCCACAATGAGTTCCTGGGCCGCGGCGTAGGGCTCGTCGCCGTCGACAACGGTGAGGATCTCGTCCGGGGCGACGGAGCGCTTGACGACGGCAAGCGCCACGGGTCCCATTTCATAGTGCTGTGCCACGGAAGTCACGGCGCCCACCTTCCGGTCGCCGACGCGCACCTCGCTGCCCACCGCGGGCAGCGTGTGCTGGGAGCCGTCGAGCTGGAGGAACACGAGCCGCCGCGGCGGGTGTCCCAGGTTGTGGACGCGGGCGACCGTCTCCTGGCCCTTGTAGCAGCCCTTCGCCAGATGCACGGCCGTGCGAAGGAGGTCGAGCTCATGCGGGATGGTCTTGTCGTCGGTTTCCGCGCCCCACCGGGGACGCCATGCGGCGATCCGGAGTGCTTCGGCGGCCATGGTGCCGGCCAGAGTCCTGTCCCCCACCGTCTCAACAAGGTCAGTGGCGGGCACAAGGTACTCAAACCACGGCCGTTCCAGTCCGGGATGGGCGTCCTCTCCCACCACGGCGTATGAGTAGCCTCCGGCACCGACGTGGGGCCAGGGATCCTCCCAGACCTGCAGCGCCGACCACTCCGGGATGCGCCGGGTGGAGCCGAGCACGGCCCAGTCCGCCGAGGCATCAGTAATTTCGACGCGGAGCATGAACTTCATCTTGTTCAGCCACTCGGCCAGCGGGGCCGCCTCGGCACCCTCCACAATCAGCCAGGTCGTTGCGCCGTCATCCACCACGCGGGCGTCAAATTCGATCCTGCCCTGAACCGTCAGCAGCAGCAGTTCGGTGCACTGGCCGGGAGCCAGGCCGGTGAGCTGCTGGGAGGACAGCGTATTGAGCCAGCTGAGGCGGTCAGGACCGCTGACAGTCACCACGCCGCGGCTGGAGAGATCGACGACGGCGGAGCCGGCGGCCAGCGCCCGCTGCTCCCGTAGCGGTTCGCCGTAGTGGGCGGCGACGCCGGCGTCGGCGCCGCCGGCCTCAACAGCGGCAGGGCGCGACAACAGGGGGCTTTTGATAGTCATATTGAAAGGAACGTCCTTCACTCTGTGCGTATTCCGGGTTCGGCCCGGACCGTGGGACCGGCCGGGGCGTTGACCGGACCGTGGGGCAGGCCGGTCTTAGCGGTATTCGGGGTTTTCAAAATCGAAGCGGGTCCCGGCTTTCCACGCTTCCGGGAGGTTTCCATAGGCGGGAATGCCCCCGGCGTCCTTGAGTATCCGCGCCAGGTGCAGCAGGTTCCAGGTCATGAACGTGGTGTTGCGGTTGGTGAAATCGCTCTCCGGGCCGCCGGACCCCTCATCCAAATAGCTCGGTCCTGGCCCGACGGGGCCGATCCATCCGGCGTCGGCCTGCGGCGGGACCGTGAAACCGATGTGCTGGAGGCTGTACAGGACGTTCATGGAACAGTGCTTGATCCCGTCCTCGTTGCCGGTAATCAGGCAGCCGCCCACCTTCGGGTAGTACGCCCACTGGCCCTTCGCATTGAGTTCCCCCGAGTGGGCATAAAGGCGCTCGATGAGCTTCTTGGTCTGTGAGGAGTTGTCCCCCAGCCAGATGGGCCCGGCCACAACGACGATGTCAGCTTCCTGAACAGCCGGGTAGAGTTCCGGCCATTCATCGGTGGCCCAGCCGTGTTCGCGCATGTCCGGGTAGACGCCGCTGGCGATGTCGTGGTCCACCGTACGGATCACGCGGGTTCCGACGCCCTGCTTCTCCATGATCCGGCGGCTGACCTCTATCAGGCCCTGCGTGTTGGACACGTCCGGGGACTTCTTGA
>JBKPJW010000511.1:0-3931 GCA_046730875.1 Actinomycetota bacterium
GAATCAGCGAGGGTGACCTGGTAGCCGTGCGGGGAGAGGGCGGATTCCATGCCGCGCAGAAGGTCGACGAACCAGAGGTTCCGGAAGTCGTCAATGACCAGCCCGATGCTTTTCGTCTGGCTGCTGGCGAGCGTGGTCGCCGCCCGGCTGGGACGGTATCCTAGCTCTGACATGGCTGTCTGGACGGCCGCCCGGCGCTTCTCGCTGACCTTCGACGGGTTCTGCAGCACGAGTGACACCAGTGACGGGGAGACCCCGGCGCTCTTGGCGACGTCGTAGATCGTCGGGCGTCGGGCGCGGGAGGGGTTCAGCGTCATCGGCAAGGCCTTTCATTTCTCATTCGAGGATAACCGGTCGAGCATTGACAGGACATATGCACAAAGCTACGCTCTTTGTCAGCGCCACATTTTGTAGCGCTCCAATTTTCTAGATTCGGGCTATCGGCCCGGATGAATTTCAAAGGAGAAATCGATGGCTGACAGCTTAGGAGTGGCCGTAATCGGCGCCGGGATGGCAGGCAAGGCACATGCGGCCGCCTACCGCACGGCGTCGGCGCTTTACAGTCCTGTTCTTCCGCCCATCCGCCTGGTCTCCATCGGCGACGTGAACGCAGAGTTCGGTTCCCTGGCGGCGAAGCGTTTTGGCTACGAACGCAACGACACGTCGTGGCAGGCGATCGCCGAGGCGGACGACATCGACGTCGTGAGTGTCGTGATCGCGAACTCCCTGCACCGGGAGGTCGTGGAAGGCCTGCTGGCTGCCGGCAAGCACGTGCTGTGCGAGAAGCCGCTGAGCGATTCCCTCGAGGACGCCCGCGCCATGGCGGACGCCGCGCGCAACGCCAGTTCGATTGCCCGCATCGGATTCACCTTCCGCCGCACTCCCGGCATCGCCTACATCCGCGACCTCATCCGCAGTGGAGTCCTCGGCAACGTCCTGCACTTCAGCGGCCGCTACTGGACCGACTACGGGTTCAGTCCGTCGGCGCCCATGAGCTGGCGCTACAAGGGCGGTCCAGGCTCCGGTGCGCTGGCCGACGTCGGAAGCCACCTCACCTACGTCGCCGAGTTCCTCTGCGGTGACATCAAGTCCATCAGCGGCGGACGGCTGAGCACCGTGATCGACAAGCGACCGCTGCCGCTCGGCGCCGTCATGGGCCACGACCACGCCGCGGTCAGCGACACCTTCGAGCCGGTCGAGAACGACGACTACGCCGTATTCTCTGCCGAATTCGAGAACGGCGCGGGCGGCTTCGAGGTCTCCCGCGTCGCGGCCGGCCACGCCAACAGCCTCATCTTCGAAGTCTTCTGCGAGAACGGCGCCGCCAGGTTCGACCAGCGCCGGCCCGCCGAGATCGAACTCTTCCTCAACGACGGACCCGCCAACGAGAACGGCTACCGCCAGGTGATCCTCGGCCCCGGACACCCCTACATTGCCGGCGGCCTGGCCATGGACGCTCCCAGCGTCGGATTCGGCCAGAACGATGCCTTCGCCTACCAGTCGCGCGCGTTCCTCGAGGAGGTCGCAGGCCTCAGCGAGGCCGAGTCGCTGCCCCGCTGCGCCACCTTCGATGAGGGCGTGCGCAACATGGAACTGCTCGGTGCGGTCACCGAATCCGCGCTTAACAACGGAAAGAGGATCACGCTGTGAAACTTGGTGTCTACAACGCGATCCTGCACGACCGGTCCCTACCTGAGGCCCTCAAGGTCATCGCCGACCTCGGGCTGACCGGCATCGAAATCAACACCGGTGGATTCCTGCCGGCCGTGCACGTCCCGACCATGGATCAGATCCTGGAAAGCGACGCTGCCCGGGACGACTATCTCGCGCTTTTCGAAGGCACCGGCGTCTCGATCGCCGGGCTGAACTGCAACGGCAACCCGCTGCATCCCAAACGCGAGATCGGCGAGAAGCACGCCGAGGACATCCGCCGCTCCATCCGGCTGGCGCAGCGGCTGGGACAGGACCGCGTCGTGACCATGTCTGGCCTGCCCGGCGGGGAGCCGGGGGCCACCACGGTCAACTGGGTGGTCAACGCCTGGAACTCGGCGGCCCTGGACGTGCTCGACTACCAATGGGGCATCGCGGCCGACTTCTGGAAGGAAACCGACCGCCTGGCCGCCGACCACGGCGTGAAGGTGGCCCTCGAACTGCACCCGCAGAACATCGTGTTCAACACCGCCGACGTCCACAAGCTCATTGAGCTCACCGGCGCAACCCACGTGGGCGTCGAACTGGATGCCTCCCACCTGTTCTGGCAGCAGATGGACCCGGTGGCGGTGGTCCGCGAACTCGGACCGCTCGTGTTCCAGGCCGCCGCGAAGGACGTCCGCGTCAACACCGGGAACGCCGCGCTCTACGGCGTCCTCGACAACAGCTTCCGCCGGCTCTCGCCCGAGGAACCCCGCACCAACCTTGGCGGCGACGAGTGGGCCAACGAGTGGCCCCAGAACTCCGCCTGGGACTTCGTGGCGCTGGGCCGCGGGCACGACACCGCCTACTGGACCGAGTTCCTGCGCGCGCTGTACGAGGTGGACCCGGACATGCTCGTCAACATCGAGCACGAGGACGTCTCGCTGGGCCGGATCGAGGGCCTCCAGGTGGCGGCCAAGGTCCTGCGGGACGCCGACGCGGCGCTCTCGGCCTCACTGCACCCGGCTCGCTGACCCGTCCGGCAAACGACTTCTACTCCGAGGTCGCCGGAACGCTGCGGGATCGCCGGAAACTTCCGGCGACCTGGCACGTTTCCGGCGACCTCGACGACGGGACGCCCGGAGGGCGACCTCGACGACGAGTGGAGACCAGCCTAGGAGTAGTACCGGCCCAGGGTCTCGGCCTTGAAATCGAAGAAGTTGCCGGCCTCGATGGCGAGCCGGGCGTCGTCGACCATCTTCACCACAAAGCGCTCGTTGTGGATCGAGATCAGGGTGGCGGAGACCATTTCCTTGGCCTTGAACAGGTGGTGGATGTACGCCCGCGAATAGTTCCGGCAGGCATAACAGTCGCAGCCTTCCTGCAGCGGGCCGAAGTCGCGCTTGTACTTGGCACCGGAGAGGTTGTACCGGCCAGTGGGGTGGTAAAACGCCGAGTTCCGCGCCACCCGGGTGGGGGAGACGCAGTCGAAGGTGTCCGCGCCGTTCTCGATCGCGGTGAAGATGTCGTCGGGCTCGGAAATGCCCAGCAGATGCCGGGGCTTGTTCTCCGGCAGTTCCTCGTTGCACCACCGCACGATCGTGCCCAGGTTTTCCTTCTCAAGTGCCCCCCCGATGCCAAAGCCGTCGAAGTTCATGGCACCGAGGTCCCGGCAGGCCTTGCGGCGCAGGTCCTCGTACTGCGCGCCCTGGATCACGCCGAACAGGGCCTGGTAGGGCCGGTGCGACCGCACGTCGGTCAGCCGCTCGTGCTCCGTGACGCAGCGTTCGGCCCACAGCCGGGTGCGCTCCAGCGACTCCTCCTGGTAGCCGCGCGAGTTCATCAACGTGGTCAGCTCGTCGAAGGCGAACATGATGTCCGCGCCCAGCTGGTGCTGCACCTGCATGGAGATCTCCGGGGTGAAGCGGTGCTTGTCGCCGTTGAGGTGGGACTTGAACCAGACGCCGTCGTCGTCCACATGGGCCAGCCGTTCCTTGCCGGGTGCCACCTGGTCGTCGGAGCCGGTGCTGGCCGCGGCGGCGTCCATGTTGATGACCTTCTTGAACCCGGAGCCCAGGCTCATCACCTGGAAGCCGCCGGAATCGGTGAAGGTGGGGCCGTCCCAGTTCATGAACTTGCCCAAGCCGCCGGCCGCATCGAGCACCGCTGCGCCGGGCTGCAGGTACAGGTGGTACGCGTTGGCCAGCAGCGCCTGCGCGCCGAGTTCCTTCATGGCCTCGGGCAGCACCGCCTTGACCGTGGCTTTGGTGCCGACCGCGATGAACGCCGGGGTCTGGAT
>JBKPJW010000512.1:0-4434 GCA_046730875.1 Actinomycetota bacterium
GAGTACGCGCTCACCGAGAGGGAAGAGGCGGAGATAGCCCAGGCCACGGAGCGGCTCCGCCGCGCCGGGAAAGCCCTCGGCGACTTCGTTGCGGAGCCCCGACTGATGCCTAACGGCTCCAGCCTTCACTATCAGGGCACCATGCGCCTGGGCGAGACCAACGACGGCACCTCGGTGGCGGATCCGTGGTCACGCGTGTGGGGCTACGACAATCTGGTGGTGGGCGGAAACGCCCTCATTCCGACGGCAACGGCCATGAACCCCACGCTGATGAGTGTGGCGATCGCCGTTCGCGGCGCCCGGAAGGTTGCTGAAGAGCTTGGTTCGGAGGGAGCCTGAACCGACAGCTCATTGGAAGCCAGGCGCCACCGCGAACGAGGGCTCGGAGCACGGCTAACCTATGGGTATGAAGAACCTGGACCTGAACCTGTTGCCCCAACTGCAGGTCCTGCTGGAACTACGGAATGTCTCGAGGGCGGCTGAAAGGCTGCAGCTCAGCCAGCCAGCCACCAGCGCCGCAATGGGCAGGCTCCGGCGCCATTTCGACGACGAACTCCTAGTGCGGAACGGCCGCTCTTACGACCTCACGCCCTTCGCACAGTCCTTGGTCCCGCTGGTTGATGAAGCAATGCTTCACGTCCAGCGGGCCACGCGTGTGCGGTCCGGCTTTGATGCCGCCACGAGCGAGCGGGAATTCATCATCGCAGCCTCGGACTACGCGGCGGCGCTGATTGTGGGACCGCTGCGGGGGATCCTGCGCGAGGCGGCGCCGGGCGTGTCAGTGGATTTCGTTCCCACAGCCCAGTCCGGGATCCAGGGCCAGATGGCTGACTACTCGAAAATCGACCTGCTCGTCGGACCCACGGGATACCACATGCAGGGAGCCAGCAAGCAGCTCTTCCGGGACAGCTTCGTGGCAGTGGCTGATACCGGAAACCCCCTGCTCCAGCAGCCCCGGCTCACCCTGGAGGACCTTGCCACTGTTCCGCACGCCGTCGGCTATTTTGGGGATGGAATCAGCACCCCGGCAGACAAGCTGTTCGAGTCGCGGGGCATTCAGCGCCGCGTGGCGGCTGTGGTGGCCGGATTCTTGTCCCTGCCACTGCTGGTGGAAGGGACAGACCTCGTGGCCCTGGTCCCGGGGATGCTGGCAGCACGAGCCCAACGCGGCGCGAATATCGCTGTGCTGGAGTTCTCCGAAGACGCTGAAGCGTCCCTCGTGGAAGCGATGTACTGGCACCCGTCCCAAGCGGAGGACCCTGCCAGCGTCTGGCTGCGTTCCGTGGTCCAGCGGGCCTGTTCGCGGCTGCACGAACTTTTCCCCGTCACCGCCCACCCGGTGACTATCCGTGCGGCGGATACCACCTAGAACAAAAGCGCCATTCCCCGTCCGGACCATCCCTGCGAAAGTCGAAGAACCACACTTTCGGAAGGATCCCCCTATGCCTGTCTCCAGCCAGCGCCTGGCCGGCAAAACCGCCGTCATCACCGGAACGGCCAGCGGCCAAGGCAGGGCGGCGGCGCTCGCCTTCGCGGAGGCAGGGGCTTTAGTGGTCGGCTGCGACATGGACGACGACGGCGCCGCGGCCACCGTCCGCCAGGTCACCGCAGCCGGGGGCCGGATGAGCAGCAGCAGGGTTGACCTCACGGACGAGGCCGCTGTGGCGGCATGGGCGCAGCACATAGCCGCAAACCACGGCCAGGTCCACATCCTGTATGCCAACGCGGCGGTCACCCGCTTCGCCCCGGTGGAGCAGCTCACGTTTGCCGACTGGAAGTGGAATGTTGAACACGAGATGGATGTGGTGTTCCTGCCGGTCAAATTCTTCTGGCCACAACTGATCCAAGCGCAGAACGCCGCCATCGTGCTGGTGGGATCCACGGCAGGAGTGACCGGTTCCATGACCAACGGCCGGCTGGCCCACACCGCCACAAAAGGAGCCGTGGTGGCCATGACCAGGCAGCTCGCGGCCGAAGGGGCGCCGCAAGGACTTCGCGTCAATACTGTCAGCCCCGGAATGATCCGCACGGCAGCCACCGAGGGCAACCTCCTGGCCGCCGATCACCCGATGCGGTCCATCGCCGGCAGCATCCCGCTGGGCCGGATCGGCTCACCGGAAGAAGTGGCCAAATGCGCGCTGTTCCTAGCCTCCGACGAAGCGTCATACGTGACGGGCGCCAACCTGATGGTCGACGGCGGCTGGTCGGCGGTGCTGCCGGGCTAGTTGGAATCGTGCACCATGTCAGCGCACGGCGTCGGAGACAGACTTTGCTCCGCCGTGGCCTGACTGGCCGCCGTCCACCGGGATCTCGGCGCCGGTCACAAACGAAGAAAGGGGGCTGAGGAGGAACAGCACGACGCCGGCCACCTCCTCCACGCTTCCCGTGCGGCCCAGTGGGGTCTCTGCCAGGGTGGCCTGCCTGAATTCCGGCTTCGCACTCGCCGTCATGGGTGTTTCGATGAAGCCGGGGTGGACAGAATTGACCCTTATCCCACGCGGGCCGAGTTCCATGGCCGCCACCTGGGAGAGGCCCCGCAACGCCCACTTGCTGGCGGTGTAGGCCACCGGATAGTGCGCGGTCAGGCCCGCCACGGAGCCCACGTTCACAATCGCGGAGCCACTGGCCATCAGCGGTGTGAGGGCCTGGATGCCGAGCAGGCTTCCGGCGACATTGACCTCATAGACGCGCTGCAGGTCAGCCACAGAGGCATCCAGCAACCGGCTCCGCTGGGTGATGCCCGCATTGTTGACCAGCCCGTCCACCTGCCATCCTTGGGACTGGATCCAGTGCGCGAGATCGGACCAGCCGGAGGCGTCGCCGACGTCCAGCTGCCGGTACACCAGCCCACCGGCCGTGGCCGAGGACATAGCGGCCAGCCCAGCCGGGACATCAGCCATCCGGTCTGTGGCAATGACGCGGGCCCCGGACTCCACCAGCATCCGCGCCTCGGCAGCGCCCTGGCCCTGGCCCGCGCCGGTGACCACCACAGTCCGGCCATCGAGCTGAAGGGAGACCACCCTAGGTCCCGGAAGGAACCGCTGAGGCAACCCGGTTCCGCGGACGCTGCCGGGCCGGCACGCGGGTCAAGGCTTCGCGGCGTTCACCCACCGTGTTTTCGATGGTGCCGATGCCTTCCACCGTCATGCGGACCGTGTCGCCGGTTTTCAGCGGCGGGGGAGTCTTTGAGCCGTTCCGCCCCCAGAGCTCGGCGAGGCAGCCGCTGCCGCACGTGCCTGAGCCCAGGACGTCGCCGGGCCGCACTACGGAATCCTGCGAGGCGTAGGCCACCAGCTCGGCGAAGGGCCAGCCCATGTTGGAGAGCAGGTCCTGGCCGATGGCTTCGTCGTTGACCTCGACCGACATGGAGATCGGCAGGAACCCCTCGGCGTCGTGCAGGTCCTCGAACTCGTCCGCGGTGACAATCCAGGGCCCCAGGGTGCTGGCGAAGTCTTTGCCCTTGCAGGGCCCCAGGCTGACTTTCATTTCCCGGCGCTGCAAATCCCGCGCGGACCAGTCATTAAGCACGGTGTACCCGAAGATGTGTTGGTGTGCCTTGGCGGCGGTCAGGTTGCGGCCTTCGCTTCCGGGGACGCGTCCGAGGACGGCGGCCACCTCCGTTTCAAAGTCCAGATCTTCGCAGCCCGCCGGAATACCGATCACCTCGCCGGTGCCGGTCACGGTATGCGGGTTGGTGAAGTAAAAGGTGGGTGCCTCGTACCATTCGGGCACCACGCCGGCCACGCCGTCGATGCTCTTCCGGACGCCTTCGACGTGTTCCTCGAAGGCCACGAAGTCCCGGATGGTGGCGGGCGCCAGCGGGGCGAGCAGTTGCACGTCGGCCAGCGGAACGGCCGGGACGGAGCCGATGGTTCGCCGGGCAAGGCGCAGCGTTTCTTCCAGCCCGGCGTCCAAAAGGGTCTGGACGCCCTGGCCTGCGGGCAGGGCGTAGCAGTTTCCGTTGTCCACGAAGCCGGACCGTGTCCCGCCGTCGTGGTTCCAGCGTGCAATCTTGACCATGAACGGGTTCCTTAGGCTGTGCGGCGGGCGGTGAGGACTGAGGCGGGCGTGATGCCCAGGGCGGCGGCGTTGCCGGCCAGCACCCTGGCCTCGTCTCCGGCGGAGAGCCCTGCCTCGGCCAGCTCCGCGACGGGGCGGTGGGAGCCCATGTCGAACGGGTAGTCCGAGCCGAGCAGCACCTGCTCCGGGCCGGCTGCTGCCACGAGGGCCCGCAGTTCAGCCGGGTTGTGGACCAGCGAATCGAAGTACAGCTTCTTCAGGTACGACGACGGCGGCTGGGCGCAGCCGTGTGCCTCCGGCCGGACCCGCCAGGCGTGATCGGAGCGTCCGAGTGTGGTGGGAAGGTAGCCGCCGCCGTGCGCTGCCAGAACCAAGAGGTCCGGGTGCCGGTCCAGGACCCCGCCGAAGATCAGG
>JBKPJW010000513.1:0-1359 GCA_046730875.1 Actinomycetota bacterium
TGCCGGGGCGGTGCGCATAGTTCAGCGTCGTGAATGCCTTCACTCCCATGTATCGCAGCGTTCGCACCCGTTCCTCTTCGGAGTCCCGGTAGGTGATGGGCCACGCGGGAGCGCCGCTGTCCGCAACGCGGTCAAAGAACGCCCACACCTTCTCCAGCATCCGGGAAGGCATGAAATGCACATGCAGATCAATGATCCCCGGCAAGCCCAGCGAATCGAGGTACGGGCGGACCTCCGCGTCTGACCGCGGTACAGGGGCTACAGCCAAGATAAACCTCCCGCGTTCCACATCTCATCAGCACTGCTCCTGCGTGCGTAGCTGGCGAGGCGCCATGGATTGAAAGTCTAAATGGCCGCGAGTCTGGATGACAGCGGCAAGTCCCACCCTCAAGCCGCGGCTGGTCCTGTCCTTGCTTGGGGTCGGCCCCGGCAGCGGCCCGCTCGGCACCCGGCCTCTCCAAGCGCCGGGCGACAGTTCCGCGTCCATGACGAACGGACAATGCGGGAGCCGCGCATTAGGTTATTGACCGCCGTTTGGGGCCGGAGTACTTTACGAGTAGCCGTGCTGTAACCCGTTGAGACGAGGGCGAACCTCGTTTCTGAATCACGCCAAGGCAAACCGCGCGACGATGCTGGGTTGCCAAGGTGCATCCGGTCTCCGCCGCTGTGGAAGCCTGCGGCATAGGCTTTTGCCCTCCAAGACACAGGGCCCCATCGGCTGCTAAACCCATAACCCGGCACTGCCCCAGCGGCCGTGCCCAGTTGCCCGGGCATGCCCCGCCCGGGTGAATCGGAGTACACGGTGGACAACAGCTCTTTCCAGGCCCTCCAGGAGAAAGTGCGGGGCCAGGTCATCACGAGCGATCATGCGGACTACGACACCGCGCGTGCCGTCTTCAACGGAATGATCGACAAACGCCCCGCGGCCATTCTGCGTGTGTCGCAAGTCGCGGACGTCATTGCAGGCGTGAACTTCGCGCGGGACACCGGCCTGGACCTGGCGCTGCGCGGCGGCGGCCACAGTGCGCCCGGGTTCGGGACCTGCGACGGCGGCCTCGTCATCGACTTCGCAGGCTGCCGGGGCGTGCGCGTGGATCCTGCCAATGGGACAGCACGGGCCGAAGCCGGAGTGACGTGGGCGGACTTCAACCACGCCACGGGCGCATTCGGCCTTGCCACTACCGGCGGCATCATTGGATCAACGGGTGTTGCTGGACTAACTCTCGGCGGAGGGATCGGCTACCTCGCCCGCAAGTACGGGCTGTCGTGCGACAACCTGAAATCCGCGGACGTGGTGACCGCCGACGGGAAGTTTCTGGTCGCCAGCAACACGCAAAACGAAGACCTCTTCTGGGCGCT
>JBKPJW010000514.1:0-6485 GCA_046730875.1 Actinomycetota bacterium
CGCCGACGCCGAGGACCTGGAACGCTACGGAAACCTGCAGACGCAGTACCAGCTCAGGGAAGGCTACGCCGCGGAATCCCGCGTGGAGGCGGCGCTGGACCGGCTGGGCCTGGGCGGGCTGGACCGGAGCCGGACACTGGGTTCGCTCTCCGGCGGGGAACAGGAACGCGTGGCGCTGGCCTGCCTGCTGGCCGATCCCGCGGACATCCTCCTCCTGGACGAACCCACCAACCACCTTGACGCCAGCGGCACGGCCTGGCTGGAGGCACGGCTGGCGGCGCACCGCGGAACGGTGGTGGTGGTCTCCCACGACCGCGTCCTGTTGCGCAAAGTGGCCACCACCGTGATCGAGGTGGATGCCGAGCGCCGGACGGTCAACCGGTACGGCAACGGCTACGAAGGATATTTGCGGGAAAAGGCTGCCGAACGCCAGCGCTGGGCGCAGCAGTACCACGGGTGGCTGGATGCCATGGCTGCCGAACGGCTCCAGGCCGACACGGTCGCCGGAAAGATGGGCTACGCCCGCCAGCGCGACGGCGACAAAATGGGCTTCGACTTCAAAGCCGGCACCTGGCAAAAGGCGGCCACCAGCAAGGTCCGCAATGCCCAGGAGCGGCTCCGCAGGCTGGAGGCAAACCCCATCGATCGTCCGCCGGTGCCCCTGAAACTGTCCACGGACCTGCGGGCGGACGACGCTGCGGGCCCCGCTCTTGAAGCGAGGGGAGTGGCGGTGCCCGGCCGCCTGGACCCCACGGACTTCCGCGTGGAGACGGGGCAGAAGATCCTCATTACCGGCCCCAATGGTGCAGGCAAGTCCACGCTGCTCGCCGTCCTCGCGGGCACGCTGGAACCGGCCGAAGGTACGGTAGTGCGGCACGGGCCGATCGGCTACCTGCAGCAGGAGCTGGAGCTCCCGCAGCGCCCGGGGTTGCGCCTCCTGCCCGCTTTCGCCGCAGGCCTGGGCGGCAACATCGACGAGCACGCCGAGGCGCTGCTGCGCCTGGGGCTCTTCCGGACCAGCGAATTCCACGTCCCGGTGGGCAGCCTGTCCGCAGGGCAGCAGCGCAGGCTGGCGCTGGCCCGGCTCCTGCTGGGCGGGTACGGGACGATGCTGGTCGATGAGCCCACCAACCATCTGGCCCCCGTTCTGGTGGAACAGCTGGAAGCGGCCCTTTCGGACTTCGCCGGCACGCTGATCATGGTCAGCCACGACCGCGCGCTGGGGGAATGGTTCAGCGCCTGCGCCAAACAAAGCGGCACCGGGAACGGAATTGGGAACGGCGCGAGCACCGGCAACTGGCTCCGGTACGCCATGCGGGACGGCGCCCTCGCCTAGGTTCGGCGCATCTTCGAACGACGCACGGGTCTCGCAGAAACCCAAATAGAACAATATTCGGCCATATTGCAGATCAGGTGTCATTAATTAGTGATAGTAGCCATCCGGTGTTGCCCGCGTCACGGTCAAGGCCGAAATCCTAGTACGATGGATGAGCCGCGCGAAGCTTTGATCTTTGTGAGGTTCGGTACATGTTGCTGCCCCACCGGGCAGAAACCGACTGCTGTGTAACCGAATCCCGGTCCCCATCCCGGCCTTAATTCGACCTAACAAGGAACCGTTGTGCCATCAATCACCCCCACAGAACTCCAGAGCGCGCCAGCGGAATCCGCCGTCGACTCGACCCTCAGCGCCGAGGGCTACAAGAAGACCCTGAGCGGACGCCACGTAACGATGATCTCGATGGGCGGCGCAATCGGCGTCGGCCTGTTCATGGGCGCCGGCGGGCGCCTGGCGTCCACCGGCCCGGCACTGATCTTCTCCTACGCCATTGCCGGCGTAATCGCCTACCTGCTGATGCGGGCCCTGGGCGAACTCATCATGTACCGCCAGACCTCCGGCTCCTTCGTCAGCTACGCCGGCGAAATGTTCGGCAGGAAGGGCGCCTTCCTCTCCGGCTGGATGTACTTCATCAACTGGGGCATGACCGGGATCGCGGAACTGATCGCGATCGGGCTGTACTTCCAGTTCTTCTTCCCCAACGTGCCGGTGGAAGCCTCCGCGATTGCCGCCCTCGCGCTGCTGGTCGCCGTCAACCTGCTCAGCGTCAAGGCGTTCGGCGAGTTTGAATTCTGGGCCTCCTGCCTCAAGGTCGGCGCCATCCTGATCTTCCTGACCGTCGGCACCTTCATGGTGGTCACCAACGCCAAGGTGGGCGACGGCCATGCCTCGGTGGCCAACCTCTTCGCCGAGGACGGCGGGATGTTCCCCAAGGGCGCCCTCGTGATGGTTCTGGTGCTCAACGCCGTCATCTTCGCCTACAACGGCATCGAACTCGTCGGCATCACCGCCGGCGAGATGCAGAACGCCAAGCGCGAAGTGCCCAAGGCGATCCGCGCCGTCGTGCTGCGCATTGTGGTGTTCTACGTCGGCTCCGTGCTGCTGCTGGCCATGCTGCTTCCCTCGGACCAGTACAAGGCCGGCGTGTCCCCGTTCGTCACCGTCTTTGGCCAGATGGGCCTCGGCTGGGTGGGCGACGTCATGAACATGATCGTCATCACCGCCGCCCTGTCCTCCTGCAACTCGGGCCTGTACTCGATCGGCCGAGTCTTCCGCACCATGGCCAACAACGGACATGCCCCGCAGTGGCTCACCCGGATGTCCAAGCGTCACGTACCGTACGCGGCCATCCTCGCCATCGCCGCTTTCTACCTGGTGGGCATCCTGCTGAACATCTGGCTGGGCGGCTCGCACGCCTTCGACCTCGCGCTGAACACCGCCTCGATCGGCGTGATCTTCACGTGGGGCGCTATCTTCGCCAGCCAGATCGCGCTGCGCCACCAGAAGGGCCGCGTCTCCAGCCTGCCCATGCCGGGCTCGCCCTGGACCAGCTGGGCCGGACTGCTTGCCCTGCTCGCCATCACGGTGCTGATCGGCTTCGACACCATGACCGACAAAGCCACCGGCGAGGTCTTCCACCTGGGCCTGTGGACCCTGGCCACCATCCCGTTCTTCGCCCTGGTGCTGTGGTTGGGCTGGCAGAAGGTCAAGAACAACGGGCCCAAGAGCGAGCTCTTCAGCTAGGAGCCTCCGGTCCGGTCCTACCGCGACCAGTAGCCCGACGACGGCGGCAGTCACCTTTCCGGGTGGCTGCCGCCGTCGCGGTTTAACGCCGCACTATCCAACCGGGCAGAGCCGGCAGGCGCTTTTGGTGTATTCCGGGGCTACTTGGCGTAGGGGTCGGCGATGCCGATGTACTGCGTGGTGGTGTATTCGGCGATGCCTTCGGTGCCGCCTTCGCGGCCGAGCCCGGACTGCTTGACCCCGCCGAAGGGTGCGGCCGCGTTTGAGATGACGCCGGCGTTGAAGCCCACCATGCCGAACTCGATCTGCTCGGCCACCCGCAGGAGTTTGTTGAAGTCGCGGCTGTAAAGATAGGAGGCGAGGCCGTATTCGGTGGCGTTGGCGAGCCGGATGGCGTCCTCTTCGGTGCTGAACGTGGTGACCGGTGCTACGGGGCCGAAGATTTCCTGGCGGAGGATCGCGGCGTCGTTGGGCACGTTGGCCAGGACGGTGGGCGGGTAGAAGTAGCCGGGACCGTCCGCGGGGGAGCCCCCGGTGAGGGCGGTGGCTCCGGCGCCGACGGCGGCGGCCACCAGGGCGTGGACGTCCTCGCGGGCCCCGGCGTCGATCAGCGGGCCCACCTGGGTTTCCGGTTCGGTGCCGCGGCCGGTGGTCAGGGCGCCCATGGCGGCGGCGAACTTCCGCGTGAACTCCCCGGCAATGGACTCCTGCACCAGGAACCGGTTGGCCGCGGTGCACGCCTCGCCCATGTTCCGCATCTTGGCGGCCATGGCGCCTTCGACGGCGGCGTCGAGGTCGGCGTCCTCGAAGACGATGAACGGTGCGTTCCCGCCGAGTTCCATCGAGGTGCGCAGGACATTTTGTGCGGCGTCGGCCATCAGCCGTTTGCCGACGGGGGTGGAGCCGGTGAAGGAGACCTTCCGCAGCCGCGGGTCCGCCAGCAGCGGGCCGGAGATCCCGGCCGCGCTGGCGGAGGACACCACATTCAGCACGCCGGCGGGCAGGCCGGCGTCCATCATGGTCTGGGCGAACAGCTGGGCTGTCAGCGGCGTCAGCTTGGCCGGTTTGAGCACCATGGTGCAGCCCGCGGCGACGGCGGGGGCAACCTTGCGGGTGGCCATGGCCAGCGGGAAGTTCCAAGGCGTGATAAGCAGGCAGGGGCCCACCGGCTTGTGCTGGACCAGGATCTTGTTCTTGCCCTCGGGCGTGGTGAGGTAGCGGCCGTAGTCGCGCACGGTTTCCTCGGAGAACCAGCGCAGGAACTCGGCTCCGTAGGTGACCTCGCCGCGGGCCTCGGCCAGGGGTTTGCCCATTTCCAGGGTCATCAGCAGCGCGAAGTCCTCGGCCCGTTCAGTAACCAAGTCAAAGGCCCGGCGCAGGATCTCGGCGCGTTCCCGCGGCGCGGTCCGCGCCCAGGAGGCCTGGACCGTGTCCGCGGCGTCGAGTGCTGCGAGGGCGTCCTGACTGGTTGCCGAGGCCAGGGTGGCCAGGACATTGCCGGTGGCGGGATCGTGCACGTCAAACGTGCCGCCGTCGGACGCGTCCCGCCACTGCCCTCCGATCAGCAGGCCGGTGGGGACGGCAGCCAGGAGGCCGGCTTCCTGTTCAGGGGTGACGACAGGGGTGATGGCAGGGGAAAGGGCGGGGGAAATGGTCATACGGAAGGTCTCCTCGGGGGAAGTAGGAAGCGTGGCGGGCAGGCTCAGCGGCTTGCGGCTCAGTAGCTGGCGGGGACGGCACCGGGCTCAGCCAGCGGGACGGCGCGGATGTATTCGGCGGCGAGGGCTTCGGAGCCGCGGGCCAGGAGGGCGACGTCGGCGCCCACCAGGACAAAGGCGGCTCCGGCGTCGAGATAGGCGCGGGCGGTGTCCTTGTTGAAGGCGTTCACGCCGGCCGGTTTGCCCGCAGCCGCCGCGGCGGCGAGGCAGTGTTCGACGGCGGCACGCACCCTCGGGTGCTCCTGCTGCCCAAGGAGCCCCAGAGAGGCGGCGAGGTCGGACGGGCCGAGGAAGATCGCGTCCACCCCGTCCACCGCGAGGATGTCCTGCACGGCGGCAACGGCCGCAGCGGATTCGATCTGGACGGTGAGGCTGATCGTCTCCGAAGCCCGGGCCAGGTAGTCCGGAACGCGGTTCCAGCGGGCGGCGCGGGCCAGGGCAGAGCCCACGCCGCGGACGCCGTGCGGCGGGTAGCGGATGGCGGCGACCGCTGCCTCGGCGTCGGCTGCGGAATTGACCATGGGGACCAGCAGGTTCTGGACGCCGAGGTCCAGGTACTGCTTGATCACCACGGTGTCGTTGACCGGGGGCCGGACCAGTGTGTGGACCGGGTAGCCGTGCACCGCCTGCAGCTGGGCCAGGATGGATTCCAGGCCGTTGGGGCTATGTTCGGCGTCGATCAGGAGCCAGTCCAGGCCGGCCCCGGCGCAGATCTCGGCCACGAGCGGGCTGCCGGAACAGACCCACATTCCGGCCAGGGGCCGGCCGGCAGCGCCGGTTTGGTTGTGCAGGGCGTCCCGGAACGTGTCGTTTATTCGAAGCGGCATGTGATGCTCCCCAGCGGTCCGTAGTCGGCGTGCACGGTATCGCCCTTGTAGACCCACAGCGGGCGGGTGAAGGACCCGGCCAGGATGATGTCCCCGGCCTTCATTCCGTCCCCGTGGGCGGCGATCTTGTTGGCCAGCCAGTACACCCCGGCGGCGGGGTGGTCCAGGACGCCGGCAGCCACGCCGGTCTCCTCCACGGTCTGGTTCTTGTAGAGGATCGCGGAGACCCAGCGGAGGTCGACGGCGTCCGGCTTCACCGGCCGGCCGCCGACCACCATGGCTCCCATCGCGGCGTTGTCCGCGATGGTGTCCACGATGGTCCGGCCCTCCATCTCGATCCGGGAGTCCAGGATCTCCAGGGCCGGGACCACGTAGTCGGTCGCGTTCAGGACGTCGAAGATGGTGCAGCCGGGACCCTTCAGTGCGTCCTTCAGGACAAACGCGAGCTCCACCTCCACCCGCGGATGCGTGTACTGGTCCCACGCAACGGAGCAGCCGGTTTGGAGCACCATGTCATCGAAGATGGCACCGTAGTCCGGTTCGGTGATGCCCGTGGCGGCCTGCATGGCCTTGGACGTGAGGCCGATCTTGCGCCCCACCAACGTGCGTGAGTCCTCGGCCTCGCGCCGCGGCGCGTGACCGCGGTTCCGGGTCACACCTGGTTGCCGACCTTGAACCCGCGTGGCGGCGCTTCGGCCTCCTCCGGGTTCGTGTGGGAGAAACCGTCCGCGCCGATGGTCACCTGCATCTCACTGGAGTCGGTACGCGCGACGACCGGCTGCGGGTTGCCGTCCAGGTCGAGCACGATCGACGCCTCGGTGTACCACGACGGCACCACGGGATTGCCCCACCAGTCGCGGC
>JBKPJW010000515.1:0-13777 GCA_046730875.1 Actinomycetota bacterium
CTCCGAGATCGCCTACGACTACTGGACCACCGTCCGGACCCTCGAGGCCATCGGGCACCGCGAGGCCTTCGGGCTGAACTGGGACCCGTCCCACTTCATGTGGCAGGGCATCGACCCGGTCTCCTTCATCTGGGACTTCAAGGACCGGATCTACCATGTGGACTGCAAGGACACCAAGCTCCGGCCCACCGGACGGAACACCGTGCTGGGCTCGCACCTGCCCTGGGGCGATCCGCGCCGCGGTTGGGACTTCGTCTCCGCAGGCCGCGGGGACGTGCCCTGGGAATCGTCCTTCCGCGCCCTGGCCGCGATCGGCTACGACGGACCCATCAGTATCGAGTGGGAGGACGCCGGCATGGACCGGCTCCACGGCGCCCCCGAGGCCCTCGCCGCGCTGAAGAAGTACGACTTCCCGGCGTCGAACACCTCCTTCGACGCCGCCTTCAAGCAGTAGGGATTGACCGTCGCCTGCCCGGCGAAAAAGGCGCAATAGTGAGCACTTGCTTATTCCTTGACGGATCAGAACGGCCCTGTAACAGTTAGCTCGAGGAGGACGCATCGATGGAGAGCCGCGACGAAACTGATGCCGTGTCCGCTTCCGAAGCGCTCCATGCCGGCTCCCCGGCACCGCCGCCAATCCTGGAAGTCCGCGGACTGACCAAGAGCTTCTTCGGCATCCCCGTACTGGAAGACGCCCATCTCAGCCTGCACCGGGGCCAGGTGCACGGGCTCATGGGGGAAAACGGTGCCGGCAAGTCCACCCTGATGAAGGTGCTCGCCGGGGTGTACCAGCCCGACGCCGGAACCGTGCTCCTGGAGGGCCGGGAAGTTCACTTCAGCCACCCCACCAAGGCCCACGAGGCCGGGCTGTCATCCGTTTTCCAGGAGTTCAACCTGCTGCCGGACCGGACGGTGGCCGAGAACATCTATCTGGGCCGGGAGCCGCGCCGCGGACTGCTGGTGAACAAGGCTTTGATGAATTCGAAGACGTCGGAGCTGCTCGAATCCCTGGGGATCACCGCCATCCGGCCCACCACGCAGGTGCGGAGCCTGACAGTGGCAGAGCAGCAGGTCGTTGAGATCGCAAAGGCGGTCAGCTACGACGCCCGGATCATCTCCATGGATGAGCCCACCGCGGCCCTGGCCGGCGCCGAGGTTGAGCTTCTCTACGAGATCGTGGAGCGGCTCCGTGAACGTGGGACGGCCATCCTCTACGTCTCCCACCGTCTCCGCGAAGTGTTCGACCTCTGCGACGTCATCACTGTCCTGAAGGACGGCAAGGTGGTCAGCACGGAGCCCGCGTCCGAACTCGACGATGCCCGGCTGGTCCGGCTGATGGTGGGACGGCCCATCTCGGCGTTCTTCCCCGACAAACTACCCCGGGAGGACGGGGTCGCCGACGGTGTGGAGGAGAAGCCGATCCTGGAGTTGCAGGGCGCGGGAAACGGCCAGCTGGACGGCATAAGCCTCAGCATTCGGCCCGGCGAGATTGTCGGCCTGGCAGGGCTTCAAGGGTCCGGCCGCACGGAATTGCTGCATGGCGTCTTTGGCGCCGAACCTTTCACCCGCGGGACGATGAAGATTGCAGGCGAGGAGCTGCTGCCCAAGTCGCCGCGCCAGGGCGTGCAGGCACGGATGGCCCTGATCACAGAGGACCGCAAGGCGGAGGGCCTGAGCCTGAACCAGTCCATCCTGAACAACGCACTCAGTGTGATCCGGTCGGTTTTCCCGGGCCGCACAGGAGCTGTCAGGACAGAAATCCCCGGTGTCTTCTCCTCCCTCGAGGTCATTGCCCGTGACCTGGACCAGGAGGTGCAGTACCTCTCGGGCGGCAACCAGCAGAAAGTGGTCCTCGCCAAGTGGCTGGCTATCCGGCCCCGGCTGGTCCTGCTGGATGAACCCACCCGTGGCATTGATGTGGGCGCCAAGGTGGCGGTCTACCGGCTGATGCGCCAGCTAGCGGCGGAGGGCAAGGCCATCTTGATGGTATCCAGTGAGCTCCCGGAAGTCATCGGAATGTCGGACCGGATCCTTGTGATGCGGGATGGCCGGCTGGTCGGTGAACTGCCTGCCGGAACGTCGGAAGAAGCCATCCTCCAGCTTGGAACCGGCGCCCGAACGGCATCCGAAGGAGAGGCATGAAACAGCGAGCGGGCTTCTTCCAGAGATTGTCCTCCACCCAGATCGTCTACCTGGTGGCACTGGCGACACTCATCCTGGGCGTGGTGCTGGTGAACTCCGTCGGGCGGAGTTTCTTCAGCCCGGGAAATATCTCGAGCATCCTGACCGGGACCAGCGTTCTGGGCTTCATCGCGATCGGCCAGACACTGGTCATCCTGGCCGGCAGCCTGGACCTCTCAGTTCCCTACGTCACCAGCCTGGCCAGCCTCATCGCCGCCGGTGTGATGGCCAACAACCCGAACAACGTCGTGCCAGCGGTGCTGCTGACCCTGGGCACGGCGGCACTTATTGGGCTCGCGGTCGGGCTCATCGTTGCCCGCCTGAACGTACACGGATTCATCGCCACGCTCGGGGTGGGCCTGATCATCAGCGGCTACCTCGCCACCAATTTCAAGGGCAGCTTCGGCCAGGCACCGCTTGAATTCCGCCTCGTCGGCGCCACCGGGCTCGGCCCGGTCCCGATCTCCACAATTATCATGCTGGCCTGCGCCGGCCTGGCCATGCTGCTCCTGCACCGCACACGCGTGGGGCACCATCTGTACGCCGTGGGCGGCGACATTTCCGTGGCCCGTACCTCCGGAATCCGCGTTGACGTGCCGGTCATTACGGCCCACGTCATCTGCTCAGTGCTGGCAGGGATGGCGGGGCTGCTCCTGGCCAGCAGGCTGGGCGTGGGCAGTCCTACCGTCGGTTCCCAGGGCGGCTACGATCTGCTCTCCATCGCCGCCGTCGTCCTCGGCGGCACGCTGCTGTCCGGTGGCAAGGGGACCATCACCGGAACCCTGGGCGGCGTCCTGATCTTCGCCATGATGGACAACATCATGTCGGTCATGCAGGTCAACCCGTTCCTGAAGGACGTGGTCCGGGGCGTAGTCATCGTCGTCGCCGTCGCCGTCTACGCCCGCCGCCGGATCGTCACCAGACCGGAGCGGTTCCCCGCAAAAGGTCCCGCGGAAACGCCCGCTGCCCAGCCCGTGCCGGCGGAGGGGTCATGAGTACGGCACTGAACTCCGGGCGCAGCGCGATTCTCAAGCAGAACCGGGCCAGCCGTTCCGAGCGGCTCCTGCGCGCCGTGCGCACCCCCGGCGGCGCCGTCTTCGTCCTGCTGATCGGCCTCCTGGCGGCCATCATGGTATTGAACCCGTCCTTCGGGGACCCGAGCTCCTTCATCCGGTTCGTCGGCCGGACCGCTCCGATTGCCATCGCCGCCATCGGCCAGTACTTCGTCATTGTCGGCGGGGAATTCGACCTGTCCATGGGATCCGTCGTGACGATGCAGGTCATCGTTGCCGGCAACTTGATCGGGCAGGACGATTCCAAGGTGGTCCCCGTGCTGGTCCTGATGTTGGTGCTGGGCACCTTCATCGGACTGGTAAACGGACTGGTCACCACGCTGCTGCAGGTCCCGAGTTTCATCGTCACGCTGGGCATGATGCTGGCGCTGCTCGGGCTGGTTCTTTACTGGACCGGCGGCGCGGCGCAGGGGAACCCTGCGGACAGCTTCCGGCAGATCGGGCGCGGCGGCATCCAGGACGTTCCGGTCCTGGACATCATTCCCTATCCGGTCCTCATCCTGACGGCGGTGGCGATCGCGGCGGTCGTCCTGATGCGCCGCCCCTTCGGCCGCATGCTCATCGCCGTCGGGGACAATCCTGCGGCGGCCGCACTGGCCGGCTCGCGCGTCTGGTGGGTGCGGACGCGGGCCTTCATCATGTCCTCACTGTCCGCCACCGTGGCCGGCATCCTGCTCGTGGGCTACGCGGGCGTGCATCCGTCAGTGGGACGCGGTTACGAGTTCACTGCAATCACCGCCGTCGTTCTCGGGGGCGTCGTGCTGGGCGGCGGGCGCGGCTGGGTTCTGTCCGCCGCGGCCGGGGCGTTTGCCCTTGAGTCGCTCTTCACCCTCCTGAACTTCATGGGAATCCAGGCGACCTGGCGGGACACGGTCCAAGGAGTCATCATCATCATCGCTGTGGCCGCAGCTTCCAAGTCATGGCAGCGCAAGCGCAAGGGAGCCAGTTCCGCTGCCCATGACGAACAACACCAGTTGGCCGCAGCACCCGCGCCCGCCGAGGGCACCGAACAAGGAGGAGAAAGAGTCTGATGCGCAATAACTCTGTCCGCGCGATCGCCCTCGCCGCAGCATTGCCGCTGCTGGCCCTGACCGCATGCACCACCGAACCATCCGTTACCCAAACGACGGGAACCGGGACCGGCTCTCCGGCGGCAAGCAGCCCCGCAAGCCAGGAATGGTTCGACCAGGCGCTCTACGACACACAAAACCAGCAGCGTTCAGCAACTTTTGAAGGGAACCCGGAGCAGCCCTACCTGCAGTACATCGCAGGCCCCATGACTGACACGTCCAAATTCGCCACCCAGGGGCCGAAGAAGGTCTGCTTCGCCAACGCTTCCATCTCCAACCCGTGGCGGCAGACCGGCTGGATCACCATGAACCAGCAGCTCAAGGTGCTCCAGGACTCCGGGGTCATTTCCGAAATGGAAACCCGCGACGCCAAGGACAACGACAACACCCAGATTGCGGACATCGACTATTTCATCGCCGAGGGAAAATGCGACGCGTTCGTCATTTCGCCCAACTCCACGGCGGCCCTCACCCAGGCGGTCGAACGTGCCTGCCAGACCGGAAAGCCCGTGGTGGTGTTTGACCGCGGGGTGGAGACCAAGTGCGCCACCACGTTCATCCACCCGATCGGCGGATTTGCCTGGGGCATCGACACCGCCACTTTCCTGAGTGAGAAGCTTCAGTCCGGAGACAAGGTGGTGGCCCTGCGTATCCTCCCAGGAGTGGACGTGCTGGAGCACCGCTGGGCTGCGGCCAAGAAGATCTTCGAGGAAAAGGGAATCCAGGCCAAGGACTACTTCACCGGCGCCGATCCCACGGAGATCAAGAAGATCATCTCCGACGAACTTGCCACCGGTGACGTCAAAGGCGTCTGGATGGACGCCGGCGATGGTGCGGTGGCTGCCCTCGAAGCCTTCGAGGATGCCGGCAAGGCGCTGCCCGTGATGACGGGCGAGGATGAGATGAGCTTCCTGAACAAGTGGAAGCAAACCGGAATCACTGCCATGGCCCCGGTCTATTCCAACTTCCAATGGCGGACGCCGCTGCTGGCCCTGGAAAAGATCTTCAAGGGTGAGCAGATCCCGACCGAATGGGTTCTGCCCCAGAAGCCCATCCTGGCAGACGAACTGGACACGTGGCTGCAGCGTAACGCAGGCATGCCGGGCGGGCACTACGCCAAGTTCGGCGGCGAGGACCTGCCGGGCTACCCGGAGGTCTGGCAGCAACGGCAGATGCCCTGACCCGGCGCGGCGGTCCCACGGAACTCCCCGCGGGACCGCTGCCCCTGCCGCTGGAACAGGCGGCAGGACAAACAGATGGAAGATGGCAGCTTGACGCTTCTGACCGGAATCAGCACCTGGGTCTGGGAATCGCCCTTGACCGACTCCAACCTTCCCGGATTGCTGGCGAAAATCGCCGCCCTGGGGTTTGACGCCGTCGAACTCCCGCTCGAAAACGAGGGCGACTTCGCGTCCGGTACGGTGCTGGAATCCCTCGCGGAAAACGGGCTGAAACCGTTTGTGGTGGGGGCCATGGCGCCGGGGCGGGACCTGGTGGCCGCGGATCCGGCTTCCGTGGAAAGGACCCAGGCCTATTTGGCTGCCTGCATCGCCATGGCCGGCAGCATCGGTTCGCCCACTGTTTGCGGCCCGTTCTACGCCCAAACCGGCCGGGTCTGGCGGATGTCGCCGGAGCAGCGACGGGACGCCTACGCGGAGCTGCGCCGGAACCTCCAGCCGCTCGTGGCCCGGGCTCAGGAGGCGGGCGTGGTGCTCGGCATCGAACCCCTGAACAGGTATGAAACATCGCTGATTAACACGGTGGACCAGGCGCTGGAGGCGCTTGGGCCGCTGCTCGGGAACGGCGTCGGCATTGCGCTGGACAGCTACCACCTTCACATCGAGGAGCGTTCGGTGGCCGCGGCAGTCCGGGCCGCCGGGGAACATCTGGTGCACGTGCAAGTCTGCGGCAACGACCGCGGCGCCCCCGGCGGGGACCAGACCGATTGGACAGGCTTCCTGCAGGTCCTGAATGAAGTGGGCTACACGGGCCCGCTCAACATTGAAAGTTTCACGGCCCACAACGCCGCGATTGCCGTCGCCGCGTCGATCTGGCGGCCGCTGGCCCCGAGCCAGGACCAGTTGGCTCAAAGCGGACTGGCTTTCCTGCGCAGCCTGTTCCGGGATTCACCATGACCCACCAGATCCGGACAGCAACCGCGGACGACGCCGGTAGGCTGGCTGCCCTTGCGGCCGTCACCTTCCCGCTGGCCTGCCCGCCGGAATCCCGGCCGGAGGACATCGCGGCGCACCTGGCCAATACGCTCAGCGAAACCAGTTTTCGGTCCTACCTGTCCGATCCCGCGGTCACCGTGCTGGTGATCGACGCCGACGGCGAGCTCCGCGGCTACAGCCTGCTCGTAGCCCGCCCCACCGGTGACCCGGAGGTAGCCGCGGTCCTCAGCGAATCGCCGAGCACCGAACTCAGCAAGTGCTACGTGCACCCGGACCACCATGGGCTCGGTGCCGCTGCCGAACTCATGCACGCCAGCATCGGCGCGGCAGCGGCGGCCGGCGCCCGCGGACTGTGGCTCGGCGTGAACAGCCAGAACGCCCGGGCCATCCGGTTTTACGGGAAGTCCGGCTTCCGCAAGGTCGGCACCAAGTCCTTTCAGCTCGGAACCACCGTGGAACACGACTTCGTCATGGAACTCCGGCTGGTGTAATACCGGCTGGTGTGACTACTCGCCCAGGTTTTCGTCCAGTGGCGGACGGGGATCATGGCGGAGTTCCAGATGGGGCGGCAGTCCCTGGATGTCCTCGGCGCCATGGCTGGCTCGAATCGTGACCTTGGAGCGCCCAAGAACTACGTTTTCTGCCCGGAATTCCCTCATCTCCTCCGGCAGGATCGGCGCCAGATGGACGACGTTCCTGGTGAAGTCCGGGTCGAAACGCAAGAGGATGCGGGCCAGCTGCACCGGGGCTGCCGATGCCCATGCCTGTGGCGAACACGCAGTGGGGTAGGGCACGGGCTCGTGGAAGTCCGCGCGGTCAAATCCGCAAAACAGCTCTGGAAGCCGGCCGTCGAAGTAGCGGGCGGCGTCGAAAAGCCCGTTGGCAATCCGTTTGGCCTCTTCGACGAACCCGTAGCGCATGAGCCCGGTTGCCACCAAAGCCGAGTCGTGCGGCCAGACCGAGCCGTTATGGTAGCTGACGGGGTTGTAGGCCCCCATGTCCGAGGCCAGAGTACGGATTCCCCAGCCGGAGAACATTTCCGCCGACATGAGGTGCTCCGCGACCCTGGGCGCTTTTTCCTCGTCAACGATTCCGACCCACAGGCAGTGGCCCATGTTGGACGCACAGGAATCTACCGGTCGTTTGTTTTTATCCAGTGCTATGGCGAAATACCCCTTCTCGGGAAGCCAGAACCGCTCGTTGAACGCTTTCTTCAAGGTCTCCGCACGTTCTGCCCATTTCTTTTCCGTGGCGCGGTCCCCGGCGGAACGGGCCAGCAGGGAGCGCCCTACGTAGGCCGAGTAAACGTAGCCCTGGACTTCGCACAGCGCCGTCGGGGGTTCCGCCAGCCTGCCGTCGGCAAAATTGATGCCGTCCCACGAGTCCTTCCACCCCTGGTTCACCAGCCCGTGGGGGTTAGGCCTCATGTATTCCACGAAGCCATCGCCGTCGCGGTCGCCGAAATGCTCGATCCATTCCAGGGCACGGTCCGCATGGGGCAACAGTGAATCGATGGTCTCCGCCGCCAGCCCCCACCGGCTGAGTTCACCGAGCAGGCTCACAAACAGAGGCGTCGCGTCAATCGTGCCGTAGTAGGCGCTGCCGCCGCCCAGGGACAGACCGGCTATGACACCAAGCCTTACCTCGTGGGCTATCCTGCCTGGTTCTTCCTCCGAAGCCGGGTCCACTTTCCTACCTTGGATCTCGGCCAGGGTTTGCAGCGTACCGACCGCCAGGTTTGGGTCAACCATGAGCGACATGTAGGAGGTAAGCAGTGAATCCCGGCCGAACAACGCCATGAACCAGGGCGCCCCGGCGGCAACAGCGATCTTGGTGGGGTGCTCCGAATGAAAAATCCGCAGAGACCCGAGGTCGCTCTGGCTTCGGCTCAGCACGGTCTGGATGTTGTGGTCCTTTACAGTGATCCGGGGCCTGTTTTCCTGCCACTCCTCGTGCCTCCGAACGCCCAGACGCTGGTGTGGCGAGGCCGCTTCCGTAAAGGGCTCATCCGGCCTCATCCCGTTGACAACCGGCACCACTATGACACTGGTTGACCACTGCCCCCGGGGCGGGATTTTCACGCGGAAAATCAGCGCGCGTTCCCTGATCTCAGCCCCGGCGGCACGGACAGCCGTGCCGCGTCGCTGCCCGTCCTGTACGGCTTCGACATAGAGCTCTCCGTCGCGGACGCTTCTGCTGACCGCCGCCGCGGCTCCTACCCGGCCGGTCTTTACATCGAAGAGGTCAGCCTGATCCGCGTCGACGCTAAGTTCCACGTCGCAGACGGCGGGTTCGGACGAAAAATTGTCGATCGTGATGTCATCCCGGAGTCCGGGCCCGACGTGCCGCTGATGCCGTACCACCAGCGGGCTGTCGTACCTGCCGTCGGACCACCGCGCCCTGCCGACAAACGTCGCATGGAAGGAGGCAGGTTTCCGGGCGAGCAGCGGTTCCCGCGGAGCTCCATTGATGCGAAGAATCCACCGGGATACGATTCGCGTGTCCTGATAGAAGACGCCCTGCGAGCCACCGTCGTCGATATCCCCGTTGGGGGAGGAAATGCAGAACGAAGACCCTTCAACCACAGTGACAGTCTCGGCTGTAGCCACTGCAGTGTCGGCGTTCCATGCAGTCATTCTCGGATTCCTTCCGCTTGTAGACGCCGCGGATTCCGGTTCACGACCCGCGCGTCAGAGGATCCTGTATCTGATTCTCGTTAAGGGCAATCCTGTCCGGGACCCCGGCGGGCAGCTGGCCTTCCAGGATCGCGTCAAAGAGCTCCAGATGGTCGGCAACCATGCGTTCCGAAGTGAACCGGGCCTGCACAGCTGCACGGCAGGCTGCGCGGCTGAGACCAGCCGCCCGTTGTAGCAGCGCCGGCAGCTCGTCCACGGGGGCAAGGAACCCGGTGGTCCCATGCTGCACAATCTCCGGCGCCGAACCGATCGGTGTGCCCACCACGGGGGTGCCGGTCGCCATGGCCTCAATCATGACCAGGCCAAAGGGTTCGGCCCACTGGATCGGGTTGAGGAAAGCCACAGCATCGCCCATCAGGGCGTACTTTTCGGCATCCCCCAGCTCTCCGATGAATTCCTCATCGGGTCCCAGGAGCGGCTCCACAACATCCCGGAAATAGCGCAGTTCCTCGGGCTCGCGCATCTTTGCCGCGATATGCAGCGGTATTCCCGCCCTGCGCGCGATCGCGATCGCCTCCACCACGCCCTTGTCCGGGCACATCCGCCCCACAAAACAGGCGTAGCCGCCCTGCCCGGCACCCTGGGGCACTGCGGAAAGTTCCAGTCCATGGTGTATCACCCGCGAAACGGGCACGGTCGGGGCATGACTGACCTGATCACGCGAGATCGCGATGATGCTGGCATTTCCGCCGATGGCCCGGTAGAGATCGACTGCCGACGGGGTTAGCGGTCCATGAATCGTGGTGACCACCGGGACCGCTGGCGGGCGACGCACGTAGAGGGGCCCGACCAGCGTGTGATCGTGGATGATGTCGGCTCCCCGCATGCCGCCGTAGGCCCGAATCACGTGGCTGAGCTCCGACAGGGAGGTACCCAACGCGGCAGGCTCCGAGGCCCTCATCCCCGGCACGCGGCTAACGGGGCATTCACTGTCGGAGGGAACAGCCAAAAGCACCTCATGCCCGGCGGCAACAAACCCCCGGGCGAGGACATCCACCACCCGCTCGATTCCGCCGTAAGTAGGCGGCGGAACGGGAATCCACGGTCCTGCTATTAGTCCTATTCGCATCGCACGGCCCCTAAATTGCAGAGCGAGCTTGTCCCGCTCGATGAGTAGAAGCGTCGAGTTGCGGCGCATCACGGCGGATTCACAGGGGCGTCCGGATAGGCATCCGTGGGGCTGAGTGGACCGCCTAGTTCAAACCCTATTGCCGGACGTGATTCCGGGCAAGGGTTCGCGTCCGCCGCTGCCCTTGTGGCCTATCCAACAACGGCCGGGGGAATGCGGGAGCCTGGGGCGAGGTTGTCGCCGGCATGAACATTGAGATCTGGTCCGACGTCGCCTGCCCCTGGTGCTACATCGGCAAACGCCGCTTCGAAACCGCCCTCGCGGCCTTTCCGCACCGCGATTCCGTGGAGGTGCAGTGGCGAAGCTACCAGCTGGACCCCACGCTCCCGGAACACTACGACGGAACCGAACTGGACTACCTGAGCACGCGCAAAGGCCTGGCGCCGGCACAGGTCTCGCAGATGTTCGAGCACGTGACCGCCCAGGCCAGGGGCGAGGGGCTGAACTACCGGTTCGACGCCGTCGTGGTGGCCAACAGTTTCACGGCCCACCGGCTGATCCACCTGGCCGCCGCCCACGGCAAGCAGGACGCGGCCAAGGAACGCCTGCTCAGCGACCACTTCGAGCATGGCAAGGACATTGGCAGCCAGGACTACCTGACCGCCCTGGGCCTGGAGCTCGGGCTCGACGCCGGCGACCTGGCGGAGCTGTTCACCACGGACGCCTACGCCGACGCCGTCCGCAACGACATCGCGGAGGCCCGCGCCCTGGGCGTCAGCGGCGTCCCGTTCTTCGTGATTGACCGGAAGTTCGGGCTCTCCGGGGCCCAGCCGGCGGAAACCTTCGCCGCGGCGCTTGAGCAGGCGTGGCAGGACAGCCAGCCGCTGGTCATGGTGGGCGCCGACGGAGCCGGAACCGCGGCGGATCCCGCAGGCGCGGATTCCGGTAACTGCGGTCCGGACGGCTGCAGCGTCTGAGCCTCGCTGAGCCCGCCGTCGTCGAATTCGCCGGAACGCTTCGTGGTCGCCGCAAGCTTCCGGCGCCTACGAAGCGTTCCGGCGAACTCCCCGCAGTGGCGGCCCGTTCCTGCCGAACTCGCGTCCCGAGCGGCCACCCAACGCCTAGAGTGGAGCATGGACACTTCGGCTGGCCCGGGCGGACGCCGGACCTCCCTGTTTACCGACCACTATGAGCTGACGATGTTCCAGGCGGCTCTCCACTCCGGGGCGGCCCACCGCCGATCCGTATTCCAGGCTTTTGCCCGCGGGCTGCCGGCCGGGCGCCGCTACGGCATCGTGGCCGGCACGGGCCGGCTCCTGGAGGGGCTCGCGGACTTCCGCTTTGACCAGGACGACCTGGATTTTCTGGCCGGTACCGGGGTGGTGGGTGAGGACACCCTGAACCAGCTGGCCGCTTTTCGGTTTTCCGGCAGCATCTGGGGCTATCCGGAGGGCGAGGCGTACTTCCCGCATTCCCCCGTCCTGATCGTCGAATCGACCTTCGCCGAGGCCTGCGTACTGGAGACCTACGTCCTGTCCGTGCTGAACCATGACAGCGCCGTCGCGTCGGCCGCGTCCCGGATGACCAGCGCCGCAGGCGGCAGGCCCTGTATTGAGATGGGGTCCCGCCGCACGCACGAGGAAGCGGCCGCCGCCGCTGCCCGCGCCGCCGTGATCGCGGGTTTTTCCGGCACGTCCAACCTCGCGGCCGGACGGCGTTACGGCCTCCGCACGGTGGGCACCGCGGCCCACGCCTTCACGCTGCTTCATGACTCGGAGCGCGACGCGTTCGCGGCGCAGCTTGCCTCGCTGGGGCCCGGCACCACGCTGCTCGTGGACACGTACGACGTCGAATCCGCTGTCCGCACCGCCGTCGGCCTTGCGGGAGACCAGCTCGGGGCGGTCCGGCTGGATTCCGGAGACCTCGTGGCCCAGGCGCGCTGGGTCCGCGACCTCCTGGACAGCCTCGGCAACACCCACACCAGGATCGTGGTCACCTCAGACCTGGACGAATTCTCCGTCGCCGCGCTCCGGGCCGCCCCGGCCGATTCGTACGGCATCGGCACGTCGCTGGTGACCGGCTCAGGGGCGCCGACAGCCGGCATGGTCTACAAGCTGGTGAGCCGGGCCGATGACACCGGCGAGCTGATCGCCGTGGCGAAGACCTCGAAGGACAAGATCAACGTGGGCGGCCGCAAGCACGCGGTGCGCCGCCTGGATGACCGCGGCGTCGCCACCCATGAGGTCCTCGGCGTGGGCCACCCGCCGGCGGACGGCAGGACCGGACGTCCCCTCCTGCAGCAGTTCATGCAGGACGGCGAAATTCTGCCCGGCTGGACCGGGCCGGACGCGGTGCGGCGGGCGCAGGAGCGGCACGCGGCCTCCATGGCAGAACTGCCCCGGGTTGTGGATAGGCTGCAGCCCGGCGAGCCGGCCATCCCCACCATCTATGAATAGAGCTGCGAGTCCCCGGATTTAGTGACAGATGGCGCTAAAGTGTCCGTATGCCCAGGATTTCGGCCGCGAGCAACGCCGCCCAACGTGCCGAGACCCAGCGCCGCATCCTGACCGCGTTCGGGGAACTCCTCTTCACTCACGGACTGCCCGGCCTGACCATGACCGATGTTGCGCGCCACGCCCGGATCGGCCGGACTGCCGTCTACAACTACTACGCGGACATCGAAGAGCTCCTCATCGCCTACGCCCTGGACGAGACCGAGCGGTTCCTGCTCGACCTGCGCGAATCACTGGCCGCCCTGGAGAACCCGGTGGAGCGGCTGGCTGTCTATGTCCGGGCCCAGGTTGAGGACCTGAGCCGGCGCCACCTGCCGCCGGGACCGGCCATGGCGGCGGTCCTCTCGCCATCATCGTTCGCCAAGCTCGCGGACCACGTGGGTGAGCTGAGCACGCTCCTGCAGGGAATCCTGCGCGACGGCATGGCCCAGGGTTACCTGCCCGAATCGGACATCGCCCAGCTCGCCCAGCTCATCCACGGCACGCTGTCCTCAAGTGCGGCCCGGGGCGACGGGACGGGCCAGGATGCCGAGACGCGGCTCGCCCGGACCGTCCGGTTCATCCAGCTGGGGGCCGGAGCCAGGTTCAACGACGCCGGCCGGCCGGTCCTCGTCGGCAGCTGAGCGGGCCCGCCGGCAGCTGAGCCGCTCCGCCGGCGGGGCTCGTCACGACGCCGTCAGTTGCCCGTCAGGAGAAGTTCAACAGGACCTTCCCCGATGCAGCGGAGTTGCGGGCGACGTCGAAGGCGTGCGAGGCCTCTGCCAGCGGGAATTCGTGGGTGATGACGGGAGCGACGTTCAGCGTCCCGTCGGCGAGGGCAGCAAGGACCTCGTCGATTTCGTCGTTGAAGCGGAAGGAACCGGCCAGCTCCAGCTCGCGCGTGATGGCCAGCGAGATCAGGACCGGCTGCGGGCCCGAGGGCAGCAGTCCCACCATCACCACCCGCCCGCCGCGCGCGGCGCCGTTGATCGCCGAGGCCAGGCCGTGGTGGCTGCCGGAGG
>JBKPJW010000516.1:0-4998 GCA_046730875.1 Actinomycetota bacterium
CCTTCGAGTGGCTGCCGCGCATCACCATGTCGGTGCTGAGCTGGATCTGCGGTCCCTTGATCTGGCCGTAGTAGAGCTCCGAGATCCCGCCGGGGTGGGATATGGAAACCGAGATGTCGAAGCCGCCGTCGCTGTTGCGCAGGGCCTCGACCTCGTCGGCGCTCTTGAGTACGGGGACGATATCCGCCGGGATCAGGCCCGGGCCGCCGTCTTCCTCGCGCTGCTTGCGCTCCAGCGCCCAGAAGCCGGTCTCGACCGTCAGGGGACGCAGCTTGGTCCCCTCGTCGTCGGTCAGCCAGCTCTCGGCACGGTACTGCAGGTACGGCAGGCCGTTATGCGTGAAGGAGACGTGCTGCAGGAAGTGCTCAGAGTCCTCGTCCCCGGCTCCCAGCCGGCCGCGGCCCTCCCACTCACCAATGAGCCAGGACAGCGGAACGATTTCGGGGGTCAGATCAGTAGGAATTTCAATCGGCACAACAACTACCTCTGGAAGCTACGGGGTCTGGAAAAGTATGGGGTTACTTCTGGCCTTTGAAGAGGCGGTAGACGACAAAGCCGGCAAACCACGCCATCGACAGGCTGGCCACGCCGAGCAGGACAAGGAAGAAGATCTCATATGCAAGTACGGACATGATGCCATCCTAACGCTTAGTAGATGAGTAGTTTGTCTATGAAGTACGCCAGCGAACCGACCGCCGATACCGGCCCCAGCCCCATGCCGACGGCGGCAGCAATGTTCAAGCCCTCACCGCTGAGAATAACCAGGCGACGGAAACTCACCAGCACCGCGCCCACCACCACGCCGGCGACTGCGGCCGGGAGGACGGCGATGTCTGAGAACACCAGGCCGGCCAGCGGCCCGGCGAGCCCGGCACTCACGATCCCGAGCGGCGCCACAATCCGGTCAGGCCAGCGGATCAGCCCCGCCAGCAACGCGATCGCGGCGCTGATGGCCGCCACGAGGATCATTTCGCGGACTCCATTGAAGCGCGAGCTGGCGATCCAGCCGGCGCCCAGGCAGGACAGCAGGACCCCGGCGCACGAACCCAGCGTGGATTCGAGCCGCTGGGCCTGGCCCGTGCCCCGAATCAGCTGCATGACGAAGATGGCCATGACCCCGACCGCAATGAACGACGGCGTCCAGTCCAGGAAGCCGGGAGCCGGAAGATAGGTCGCCGCCACCGCCGACCCCACGCCAGGCAGGCCAATCAGGACTGCGAGGGTTTTCCGGGCGGGAATGCCGAGAAAATAGGGCCAGCCGACGCCGACGCCGACGGCGGTAAGGGCGGCAACGGCCAGGAGGGCCTCAGGCGATGAATAGGCGCCGGCGACAATGGCCGCGAGTCCGGCGAGGCCGATGATCCCGACACTCCACGACTTCAACGTCTACTCGCCATCGGCAGACCCGCCCTGGCTGTACGTTCGCTCACTGCGGACCCCAATTCGACTCGGCTCAATTTCAACGGGCCGCGGGCCCTGACGAAATCAATCCTGCCTTATATGAACGCTATGTGTCGCAAAAGGACCGGCCGGAGGTGACGGGACCATGGCCGAAATGGGGCCGTTAGGTATACTCACATCAGCAACAAAGACGCCCAATGATGCGCGGACACCCCTTGGAGGAACAATGTCGCACATCCTGCTATTGACGAACAGCACCGGAACATCCGTGGACGTCCTGCCTGCTCTGGAACTGTTGAACCACCGGGTGCACATCCTTCCGGCCGAGCCCACGGCCCTACTTGAGACCGACCCCTGCGACATCGTCCTGCTCGATGCCCGCAAGGACCTGGTCGGCGCACGGTCCCTCACCCAGCTGCTCAAGGCCACCGGCCTCAGCGCCCCGCTGGTGCTCATCCTCACCGAAGGCGGCATGGCCGCCGTGTCCTCGGCATGGGCGGTAGATGACATCCTGCTTGAATCCGCGGGCCCGGCAGAGGTCGAAGCCCGGATCCGGCTTGGCGTGGCGCGCGCCGTTCCCGAGCAGGACGACGTTCCGACCGAAATCCGGGCCGCCGGCGTCGTGATTGACGAGGCCAGCTACACCGCACGCGTCAACGGCGCCGCCCTGAACCTGACGTTCAAGGAATTTGAACTGCTGAAATACCTGGCCCAGCACCCCGGCCGCGTGTTCACCCGCCAGCAACTGCTGACCGAAGTCTGGGGCTACGACTACTACGGCGGCACGCGCACCGTGGACGTCCACGTCCGGCGGCTCCGGGCCAAGCTCGGCGCGGATCACGAAAACCTGATCAGCACCGTCCGCAACGTCGGCTACCGCCTGACACTGATCCGCCAGCCCGAAGACGAACTGACCGAGGCCTGAGCGCAGCACGCGCCCGGACCGCATCCGCCGACTGAACGCAGAAGGCCCCGGACTCTGGAATCCAGAGTCCGGGGCCTTCCTGCTGCACCAGTCGATCATTCAGTGGAGGACATACGGGTCGAACGTATCGAAGCCACCCCAGTGGTGGATCCCCCTCGCATCCGGATCAATGCCGGACGAGATAACGACTATACACAGCCGTTCGGAGTTGATCAAAATCGGCCGCTGATAGCCTTGCACCATGAGCCCTGCACACCCGGAAAACTGGCCCGTACTCGCCGTCAAAGGAACCGTGGACGGCGGGCTACTGCGGGACGTCGCGGCCCTCGCCGCCGCGGCCGAAGAATCCGACGGCAATCCGCCGCTGTCCGAACAGACCCTCGTCACGCTGCGCGCCGCCAACGCCGGCGACCACTCGGTGCTGGCTCTTGCTCTCTACGCCCAGGACGAAAAACCAAACCCCTCAACGGGGCAGGACCTGGCCGGCGTCGCCGTCGTCATCGAGGAACCTGACGGCACGGGGATCCTCGAGATTGCCGTACACCCCAGTTACCGCAACCAGGGCGTGGGCGACCGGCTGGTGGGCGAACTCAAGAGTCTTCGCGGCTTCGCCGGCCTGAATGCCTGGTCGCACGGAAACCACGAGGCCGCCGCGGACCTCGCGGCCCGCTATGGGTACGGCGCCGTCCGCGAGCTGTGGAAGATGCGGTTGATGACGGCAACGGCGGCATTGCCGGAGCTCAAGCTTCCCGCCGGCGTGCAGCTCCGGGCCTTCGTGCCCGGCCGCGACGAGGACGCGTGGCTGGCCGCAAACAAGGCGGCCTTCGCCCACCATCCGGAGCAGGGCAACATGACCCGCGCCGACCTGGACGCCCGGAAGGCCGAGCCGTGGTTTGATCCCGCGGGCTTCCTGCTGGCGGTGGACCCGGCGGACCGGATCCAGGGATTCCACTGGACCAAGGTGCACCCCCGGCACGGCGATCACCCCGCGATCGGCGAAGCCTACGTGGTGGGCGTGATCCCGGAAGCCCAGGGCACCGGGCTGGGCAAGGCCCTCACCGTCGCCGGCATCCAGCACCTCCAGGGTCTCGGGCTCCGCGCCGTCATGCTGTACGTCGATGCTGACAACATCCCCGCCGTCGCCCTCTACCGCCGGCTCGGCTTCACCCGCTGGGATGTGGACGTCATGTACGCCCCGCTCCCCCAGCAGTAAAATACTGACCGTCGTCCGGGGGCCGGAAGTACGCGGGCCGCGCGTTAGTCAAATCGGCGGATAAGCGGCCCGCCCGGGCCGAAATCTGGGGCCATCCGGCCGTGATGCTTGTAAGGTTGAACCTACATCGCGCCAGCATTGAGGAGACACCATGCCACGGGACACCGCCCGGACATCCACGTCTGATCCCGCTCCGGCGGAAAACGGGTCACGTCCTGCACGTGCCCGCTTCGGGTCCTCCGAGGTGCCGGCCTCCCGCGCCACCCAGGACCGGATCGACATTCCCGAGTTCGCGCCGAACCTGGAACCGGAAGGCGATATCCGCCCGGACCGGTTCCTGGACCGCGAGCTGAGCTGGCTGGCCTTCAACGCCCGGGTCCTGGAACTGGCCGAGGATCCCAACCTGTACCTGCTGGAGCGGGTCAGCTTCCTGTCCATCTTCGCCTCCAACCTGGACGAGTTCTTCATGGTCCGGGTGGCCGGGCTGAAACGACGGATCGCCACGGGACTAGCCGTCCCCTCCCCCGCCGGGCTGAGCCCCATGCAGGTCCTGGAGCAGATCGGCGAGGCAGCCCACCAGCTGCAGCAGCGCCACGCCCGGGTCTACGCCGAACAGATCCGCCCGGCCCTGGCCTACGAGCACATCCACCTGATGCATTGGGAGGAGCTCGACTCGCAGGCCCAGGATCAGCTCAGCGCCATGTTCGCGGAGAAGGTTTTCCCGATCCTGACCCCGCTGGCCGTAGACCCGGCCCACCCGTTCCCCTACATTTCCGGGCTGTCCCTGAACCTGGCCGTGGTGGTCCGCAACCCGGTCAGCGACAAGGAGCTCTTCGCCCGCGTCAAGGTCCCTGACCAGCTGCCGCGCCTGATCTCCATCGACGGCGCCCGCGCCGGCTCCGTCCCCGGGCGGGTGGCACGCTTCATCGCCCTCGAAGAAGTCATCGCCGTGCACCTCGACCAGCTGTTCGCCGGCATGGAGGTCCTGGAGCACCACACCTTCCGCGTGACCCGCAACGAGGACGTCGAGGTCGAAGAGGACGACGCCGAGAACCTCCTGCAGGCGTTGGAGAAGGAACTCCTGCGCCGCCGGTTCGGCCCTCCCGTCCGGCTCGAGGTCACCAACGACATCAACCCGAACATCCGGGCCCTGCTGATCCGCGAGCTCGGCGTCGAGGAATCCGAGGTGTACTCCGTCCCGGCCCCGCTGGACCTGCGCGGGCTCTCCGTGATCGCCGGGATCGACCGGGCGGACCTGCACTACCCGAAGCACGTCCCGCACACCTCGCGGCACCTCAACGAGTCCGAAACCTCCAAGGCGGCCAACGTTTTCGCGGCCATGCGCCGCCGGGACATCCTGCTCCACCACCCCTACGACTCGTTTTCCACCTCTGTGCAGGCGTTCCTGGAGCAGGCGGCAGCGGATCCCAAGGTGCAGGCCATCAAGCAAACCCTGTAC
>JBKPJW010000517.1:0-1860 GCA_046730875.1 Actinomycetota bacterium
GGCCCTGATGGCCTCGTCCTGGCCGACAACGCGCTTGTGGAGTTCGTCTTCCATCTTCAGCAGGCGCGAGGACTCTTCCTCGGTCAGCTTGAAGACCGGGATGCCGGTGGAGTTCGCCAGCACTTCGGCGATGAGGTCCCCGTCGATCCGGGACATCGATGCAGGGCCGGCCTTCCATCGGCGTGTCTGCTCCGTGTACAGGGCAGTCAGGTTCCGCTCGGTCTCACGCAGGACAGCGGCCTGAAGAAAATCGAGGGCCTCGATGGCGGCCGCGTGTGCTTTCCTGACGGCGTCGATTCTGCCGGCGAGGGCCGTGAGCTCGGGCGGGGCGGTCATGCGGCGGATGCGCAGCCGCGCGCCGGCCTCGTCGATCAGGTCGATCGCCTTGTCCGGCAGGAACCGGTCCGAGATATACCGCTCGGAAAGACTCGCCGCTGCGGCGAGGGCGCCGTCGGTGATGGTGACGCGGTGGTGTGCCTCATACCGGTCGCGCAGTCCCTTGAGGATCTCAATGGTTTCCTGAACGGAGGGTTCGTGCACCTGGATCGGCTGGAACCGGCGCTCCAGCGCGGCGTCCTTCTCGATGTGCTTGCGGTAGTCGTCCAGCGTGGTGGCACCGATGGTCTGGAGCTCGCCGCGGGCCAGCATGGGCTTCAGGATCGAGGCCGCATCGATGGGGGCGCCCTCTCCGGCTCCGGCACCCGCCACGGTGTGGATCTCATCGATGAACAAGATGATGTCGCCGCGGGTGCGGATCTCCTTGAGGACCTTCTTCAGGCGCTCCTCGAAGTCACCGCGGTAGCGGGAGCCGGCCACGAGGGACCCGAGGTCCAGGGTGTACAGCTGCTTGTCCTTGATGGTCCCCGGGACATCCCCACGCACGATCGCCTGGGCCAGGCCCTCGACGACGGCGGTCTTGCCGACGCCGGGCTCGCCGATCAGCACGGGGTTGTTCTTGGTGCGCCGGGAAAGGACCTGCATGAGCCGTTCCAATTCCTGCCCGCGGCCGATCAGGGGGTCCAGCTCGTTCCGGTCCGCAGCCCCCGTCAGGTTCCGGCCGAACTGTTCCAGGACGGGAACAGCCGCCGCCGTCCACTGCGGGCGGCCCGCTTCGGGTGTGCCTTCCGCGCGCACGGCCAGATCCTCGGTCAGCCGAATGACCTGGCGGCGGAGCCGGGCGGGATCCGCACCCAGCCTCTTCAGCACTTGCCATGCCGTGCCCCCACCCTCACGGAGAAGTCCCAGCAGAACGTGCCCGGTCCCGGTCCGGATGCTGTCGAGCCTTATGGACTCCTCAACGGCCAGGTGCAGTGCGTTCTTGGCCCGGGGAGAGAACGGGAGATCGCCGGGCGGGTCCTGCCGGCCGCGGCCGGTGAAGTCCTCCACTTCCGCCCGTGCCCTGTCCAAGGAAATGCCGCAGCAGTCAAGTGCCCGGGCCGCCACCCCCTCGCCCTCCCGGACCAGGCCCAGCAGCAGATGCTCGGTTCCAAGATAGTCGTGGTGTAGCCGGCGGGCCTCTTCCTGGGCGAGCATCACAACCCGCCGGGCAGGACCGGTAAACCGCTCAAACATCGCCCACCCTCCCCAAAATGTATATTTTTAACTTCGAGTCTCACCACGGGGCGGCCCCCTTGGGGGAGCCGGCCCGGCAGGCTGCCCCGAGCCGTCGTCTCCGGAAAAGGCCAGTCAGTGTCCTCCGACAGAGGCTTTCCTGCCCGGGCCGCACGGGACATTTAACAGCACCACCGTCGGGGAAGGTCCGGAAGAGGCATTGGGCCCCTCGCAGAATCATATGGTCGTTGCAACATCTGATTTCTGGAGGTTGCCATGCCGAGTGGTTATCGGGCGCCCGATGCGCTG
>JBKPJW010000518.1:0-3342 GCA_046730875.1 Actinomycetota bacterium
TTGCGAAGCAGCTTGCGGTGCTTCTTCTTGGCCATACGCTTGCGACGCTTCTTAATAACTGAACCCACGAAAGTTCCTTACCGGCTAGATGCAGTACCTGCCTGTTGGGAAGGGTCCGCGGGCTAAGCAGCAGACTGAAGCAACTGACAGGTTCTTACAATGACGTAAAACGTTCCTTAACAGGGTACCGCCTCTGCGGGGCACCCATGACCGCTGGCCCCTGAGGGACCCAAAGCAGTCGGTTCACACCGTGAAAGTACCGCGGAGTGAAAAGTTATCGCTAAGTTGCCGCGAACTGTTCAGCCAGTCCCGGCGTGGCCGTCGTTCCGGTCGACGACGGCACCCTTGAGGTACTGCTCGACGGCGTTTTCCGGCACCCGGTACGAGCGGCCGAAACGGACCGCTGGCATTTCTCCGGAATGCACGAGACGGTACACAGTCATTTTTGATACCCGCATAAGTTCCGCGACTTCCGCCACGGTCAAAAAGCGGGCCTTGGAGAAGTTTGCCTCCGTAGACATTTCCCTATTCCTTTGCTCAAGCGAACGGCAGCCCCACCTGATGACATGGAGGTGTGCCGATGCTGAGCCATCAAACAACCATGTGCTAGCAACTCTAGTTGCTCATGGTGCCAATGTGAAAGACTTCCGGAGGAATCCCTGCACACTTTCCACGGGAATCCCGAAAGCCTCGCAGCAGCCCAGCACCGGCGCGCCTTGCCCGATTCCTCCCGCCGATCCCTCCGGCCGATCCTTAGGCGGCGCGGGTCCGGCGGGTGCGGGCGGAGGCCGCCAGCTGGCCGAGGACGGACGCCGTCACGTCCCAGTCCATGCAGGCGTCCGTGACGCTCTGGCCGTAGACCAGCCCGTCACGGTCTTCAGCAGGACCGGCGACGTCAAGGTTCTGCGCCCCGCCCACCAGGAAGCTCTCCAGCATGACCCCGGCGATGGCCCCTGCAGCGGCTCCGGCGCTTTCGAGCTGGGAGCCGATTTCGAGGGCAACCTCGGCCTGGCGGTGGTGGTTCTTGCCGCTGTTGGCATGGCTGGCGTCGACGATCAGGCGGGGGTTCAACTGCTTCGAGGCGAGCCTGGCGGACGTGGCTTCGACGTCGGCTGCGGAGTAGTTGGGTCCCTTGCGTCCGCCGCGCAGGATGACGTGAGTGTCCGGGTTGCCGGCGGTGGCCACAAGCGCGGCCCGGCCGCCGTCGTCAATTCCGAGGAACGCCTGCGGGGCGGCGGCGGCGCTGCACGCATCCAGCGCTACCTGGAGGTCGCCGTCGGTCCCGTTTTTGAAGCCGATCGGCATGGACAGCCCGGAGGCCAGCTGCCGGTGAATCTGGCTCTCTGTGGTGCGGGCGCCGATCGCGCCCCAGGCGACGAGGTCCGCGACGTACTGGGGGCTGATGGGCTCGAGGAACTCGGTGGCCGTGGGCAGGCCAAGCGCGGTGACCTGCCGCAGGAAGGCCCGGGCCGCGCGCAGTCCCGCGGCGATGTCGTGGCTGCCGTCCAGCCGGGGGTCATTGATCAGGCCCTTCCAGCCAACGGTGGTGCGCGGCTTTTCGAAGTACGTGCGCATGACGATCAGCAGGTCTTCGCGGTGCTTCTCGGCCTGGCTCACCAGCCGCCGGGCGTATTCCAGCCCCGCCTTGGGATCGTGGATGGAGCAGGGCCCGACGATGACGAGCAACCGGTCGTCCACGCCGTCCATGATGGCCCGGACCTCATCCCGGCCGCGCCCGACGACCTCGGCCATGCGGGCCTCCAGCGGCAGTTCCGCCATCAGTTCCTGGGGAGTGGGCAGCGGGGTGAACTCACTGACGCGCAGGTTCGACGTGGAGTGGTGGGTGTCGGCGGCTGCTTCGATGCTCATATTCGGGTCCTGTTCCGGATGCGGAGCGGGCCCTGATCAGAACCCGCCGGAGAAATGGCGAAGGGCAGAGAATGATCTCTGCCCTGTTGGCTCTGAAGGAAAGTTGGATGCGTGTCAGTTAGACGCGGGCTCCTCCAGAGCCAACGAAAAATACGCATACCAACGGTTAGTCATGAGGACACCATAGCCGGGTCCGCACCGGATCCCAAAACCCGGCGTCAAAGTATGACGGCTAGAGTGTTCTGGAGCACACGCTGAAGATCCTGCAGAACCGGAGGCAGCAATGACGCAGACCGTCCCGCCCGGCAACCCCGAGGCCCCGACCACTCCCGAGGCCACTAAGCCGGAGCGCGGGGCCGACGGCCCTCATGCGGCCGCCCGCGGGCTCCCGCCCGCGTTGAAGCGCCGGGTGCCCAAGTACGCCGACCTTGCGCCCCTGATGCAGTTCAGGACGCCGGAGTTCGGCCGGGCGGCCAGGCTGCGCCGGGCGAGCACTATCTGGGACCTGCGGGACATGGCCAAGCGCCGCACGCCCCAGGCACCATTCGACTACACCGACGGCGCCGCCGAGGCCGAAATTACCCTCCGCCGCGCCCGCCAGGCGTTCCTGGACATCGAGTTCCGGCCCGGGATTTTGCGGAACGTCTCCAGCGTCGACCTCAGCACTGAGATCCTGGGAAGACCGTCCCGGCTCCCCGTGGGGATCGCGCCCACGGGATTCACCCGGATGATGCAGTCCGAGGGCGAATACGCCGGCTCCCAGGCCGCCGAAGCCGCCGGCATCCCCTACACGCTCTCCACCATGGGCACAGCCTCCATCGAGGACGTGGCCGCCGCCGCACCGGACGGCCGGAACTGGTTCCAGCTCTACCTGTGGACGGACCGGGACCGTTCACTGGAACTGATCCAGCGCGCCGCCGCGGCGGGCAACGACACCCTCATGGTCACCGTGGACACCGCCGTTGCCGGGGCCAGGCTCCGCGATGTCCGCAACGGCATGACCATCCCGCCCGCCCTGACGCTCAAGACCGTCCTGGATGCCTCCTACCGGCCCGCCTGGTGGTTCGACTTCCTCACCCGCGAACCGCTGACCTTCGCATCGCTCTCCCGGTACACGGGCACGGTCGCGGACCTCATCAACTCCATGTTCGACCCCACCCTGACCTACGCCGACCTCGCCTGGCTGCGCGAGACCTGGAAGGGCAAGCTCGTGGTCAAGGGCATCCAGACGGTCGACGACGCGCGCAAGGTGGTGGACCACGGCGCGGACGGGATCGTGCTCTCCAACCACGGCGGCCGCCAGCTGGACCGGGCACCGATCCCGTTCCACCTGCTCCCCGAGGTCTCTGCCGCGCTGAAGGCGGACCACAGCGACGCGGCGATCATTCTGGACACCGGCATCATGAGCGGCGCGGACATCATCGCCGCCCTGGCCCTTGGCGCCGACTTCACCCTGATCGGCCGGGCCTACCT
>JBKPJW010000519.1:0-19660 GCA_046730875.1 Actinomycetota bacterium
ATCAATGGTGGCTTTCCACAAGAAGGCAGCGCAGCCTTTGGAAATCCTGTCCGCACAGGATCCGCGGGCAGCTTCACCAGATGTTGGACCAGCTTTCGACAGAGGCCCCGATGCCTCATGAGGAGACTCCATGACTGAAACCACCAGCGCAACCCTGCGCCATGCCGGCGGCGAGCTTGAGCTCCCGCGGATCAAGGTTGTAGAAGGAAACGAAGGCTACGACGTTTCCAAGCTGCTGAAGCAGACCGGCGCCGTTGCCTTTGACCCCGGTTTCATGAACACCGCAGCAACCACCTCAGCCATCACCTACATCGACGGCGACGCCGGGATCCTGCGCTACCGCGGCTACCCGATCGAGCAGCTGGCCCAGCACTCGAGCTTCCTGGAAGTTTCCTACCTGCTGATCTACGGCAACCTGCCGACCCCCACCGAGCTGGAGTCCTTCGACCAGCGGATCCGCCACCACACCCTGCTGCACGAGGAGCTCAAGGGCTTCTTCAGCGGCTTCCCGCGTGACGCCCACCCCATGCCGGTGCTGTCCTCGGCCGTCTCCGCGCTGTCCACGTTCTACCAGGACTCGCTGGACCCGTTCAACGCCGAGCAGGTGGAGGTCTCCACCATCCGCCTGATGGCCAAGATGCCGGTCATCGCCGCTTACGCCCACAAAAAGTCCATCGGGCAGCCCATGCTGTACCCGGACAACTCCCACAACCTCGTGGAGAACTTCCTGCGCCTCAGCTTCGGCCTGCCGGCCGAGCAGTACGAGGTCGACCCGGTGATCGCCAAGGCCCTGGACCTGCTCCTGATCCTGCACGCTGACCACGAGCAGAACTGTTCGACCTCCACCGTCCGACTGGTCGGCTCCTCGAACGCGAACCTGTTTGCGTCCGTCTCCGCCGGCATCAACGCCCTCTTCGGCCCCGCCCACGGCGGCGCCAACGAGGCCGTGCTGAAGATGCTGCGCCAGATTCAGGCCGACGGCATCAAGCCGGAGGACTACATGGAGAAGGTCAAGAACAAGGAAGACGGCGTCCGCCTGATGGGCTTCGGGCACCGTGTCTACAAAAACTACGACCCCCGCGCCAAAATCATCAAGGCCACGGCCCACGAAGTCCTCAGCAAGCTGGGCGGCAATGACGAGCTCCTCGACATCGCCATGCGCCTCGAAGAGAAGGCCCTGGGCGATGACTACTTCATCCAGCGCAAGCTCTACCCCAACGTGGACTTCTACACCGGCCTGATCTACAAGGCCATGGGCTTCCCCGAAAAGATGTTCACAGTGCTGTTCGCCATCGGACGCCTGCCGGGCTGGATCGCACAGTGGCGCGAAATGATCGGCGACCCCAACACCAAGATCGGCCGCCCGCGCCAGCTCTACGTCGGAGAACCGGAACGCAACTACCCGGCACTGTAGCCGCCCGCCTGACACGGCACCCGCGTTACAGCCAGTACGACGCCGGCCGCGCACCTCTGTTGAGGCGCGCGGCCGGCGTCGTTGTCATGAACGCAGTCTCGCTGTGACCTGCGGCACGCGCGAAGGAGCGCCGGTGTGGTCCGAGGCGGCAGCGGCACGGACGTGCTAAAAAAGACCAGTGCCTAAATTTGTCGACGCCGCAATCCGGCGCCAGGAAGTAGTTGACGCGGTCTTCAGGATCATCGCCGCGGATGGCCTCGAACGGGCATCCCTGCGGGAAGTCGCCGATGAAGCCCAGCTGGCCGTCGGCTCAGTGCGGCACTATTTCGCCAGCAGCGACGAGCTGTTAAACCATGCGTTCGCCGTGGTGGTGGATCGAATCGTCGGCCGCCTTGCTGCCGCGGACTCCCGGCTGGGGGACCTGCCGCCACGCTCGGCCGGGCAGCATGATGCCGTCCTGGCACTGCTGGCTGAGTTTCTTCCGCTGGACGAGGAGCGGGCGGTGGATGCCTGCGTCTGGATGGCCTTCAAGAATGCCGCACGGACCAAGCCGTTCCTGGCCTCCGAAGCCGACCGCAGCCATCGCGCGGTGGCCGCCATCGTGGGAGGGCTCATCCTGACCGTGGCCAACACCGCCGAATCCGGCGGGGAACCTGCCGACGCCGAATCCGGCGACGAAACGGCCGGTGTCGAACAGCACGTGCTCGTCACCGAAGCCGAGCTGCTGCTGGCTGTTCTGGACGGGCTCACGATGCACGCCCTCCTGCAACCGGAGTGGATGACCGCCCGCATGTGCACGGAGGTGCTGGAAGCCCATCTGAACGGCTTGAACCGCAGGCTGGCAGGCCGGCCAACCAGCCGTTAACGCGTCATAACAAGAGGAATAGACTGGGAACGTACGTCTTGCCAAGGGAGGCAATTGGATGCATCACACCGGCGGACCCGGCTGGCGAATCACGATGGATACTTCCGGTCCCATGCTCATTGCCCTTTACGTTCGAGACGCTGCCGGCCTGGACTCCGCGGGCCATCCTGCGCTCTGTGCCATGGCGCCAAAGATCCGCGCCTCGGACCATTCACACCTGATCGCCGAAGTCGGTGGCGCCGCGGCACTCAAGACCGAATGGGAGGCCTGGTGGGAACAGCTGCTGAAGGCCCACCCGGAAATGTCGCCCGAGCTTTCCCCGCCGGGCTTCCGTGCGTTCAGCAATTCACCGGCACTCCGCCGCGTGCTGCAGGCCCACTTCGGTGCGGCGCTGACGTGGGCACGGGAACGCCGCAGCGAATATCTGGCCCTCGAAGCCGAACGCGAGGCCAACAGCAACACCCAGCTGCTCTCCGACATGGTGGAAGACCGCCTGCTTGACGTGGGCCGCGGCGCCAAGGAGTTCAGCCTGACCATCATCGAACTCCCGCTGGCGGAGCCGCGGGCCTGGTACCTCGAGCCGGACAAGGTCATCATGAGCCACGAGCTGATGTCCCAGCCCGAGCTGTTCCGCAGCTACGTGCAACCGGTGGTCGATCTCCTCGTGTGAGGTCCGGGCCGCAGGCGACTTCGTTGCGGCAGCGGCGGTCAGGCGGCGGGCGCTACGGCGACTGTGATTCGGACCTGTCCGGCCGGGACATCTGCCGGGCGCCACCCGTCGCGGGACTGCCGATACCAGCCTCGGCCGTCGACCTCGACGCTGGTGATGGCGAGGGCCTTGGCGTTGGCCACGGCCCAGTGGCCCACAGCCCAGGCCCTGGTGCCGTCGGCGTCCACGAGCAGCGTCCTGCCGTCGGTGGAGGTCTGCACGTCACCGAGCGCGGCGGTCAGCTCTTCAGTGAGGGTGGAAAGATCCCCGGCGGCGTCGGGTGACCGCAGGGTGCAGTCCAGTCCGGCGGCCGTCTGGCCGGTCAGGGCGGAGGCGAACGCGCGTGCCATCCCCTCATGCTGGGCGTAGGCTGCCGGGTACGCCGACCGCTGGACCTGCTGCGCCGCGTCGGTGATTTCCAGCGACTGGTAGCCGGAGATCTTCACCAGCGCATCGTAGAACGCGTTGCTGGCATGATAAGGGTCCATCACCTGAGCCGTTGTGCCCCAGCCCTGGGACGGCCGCTGCTGGAACAACCCCCGCGAGTCAGGGCCGGCCTGATCGCCATGGCCGATGTTGCGCAGCTTGGATTCCTGCATCGAAGTGGCCAGGGCGATGCTGGCGGCCCGGGCAGGAAGCCCGCGCTGGACCGCAACGGCCGTGATCAACGAGGCATTGGCCGCCTGATCGGTGGCGAGGTCATCGCCTCCGCTGCCCACAGCTGTGCAGCGCTCCGTGATCAGCGTTTCGGAACGCTGCAGGAAGGACACAGCGGTGTAAATTGCGCCCGCGACCATCGCAAGGGTCAGCAGAAGGACGATCCGACGCCGCCAGCTGCCTCTTCGTGCCACGAAACGTACTTCCTCACGCCCTTGCGGGCTGCTTGATCGTTGGCTGCTTCATCGTTGGGCAGGTCCCGGCGGGCGGGGTCGCCGCCCGCCGTACCGTACCAGCCGTGCGTCAGTTGGCGTGCAGGTCCGCGTTGAGCTCCACGGTCTGGCCCTTGCGGGGGAGCGCCTCGACGGCGCCCGTGGTGGAATTGCGGCGGAAGAGCAGGTTTGGAACCCCGGACAGCTCCACGGCCTTGACGATCCGGCTGGTGTCTTCGCCGTCGGCATCCCGCGGGCTGATGACCCGGACGCGCGTACCGGCAGTAACGTAGAGGCCCGCCTCCACCACCGAGTCGTCGCCCAGGCTGATGCCCACGCCGGAGTTGGCGCCCAGGAGGACGCGCTCACCGATGGCGATTTTTTCCTTGCCGCCGCCGGAGAGGGTTCCCATGATCGAGGCGCCCCCGCCGACGTCGGATCCGTCACCGGCGACGACGCCGGCCGAAATCCGGCCCTCGACCATGGAGGTGCCCAGCGTCCCGGCATTGAAGTTCACAAAGCCCTCGTGCATGACGGTGGTGCCTTCGGCCAAGTGCGCGCCAAGCCGGACACGGCCGGCGTCGGCGATCCGGACGCCGGAGGGGACCACGTAGTCCACCATGCGCGGGAACTTGTCCACGCCGAAGACGGTGACGGCGCCGCGCTTGCGCAGGCGTGCACGGGTGAGTTCGAAGTCCTCCACGGCTGCGGGGCCGAAGTTGGTCCACACGACATTGGGGAGCTTGCCGAAGATGCCGTCGAGGTTGATGCTGTTGGGCTGGACGAGCCGGTGGGAGAGCAGGTGCAGGCGAAGGTAGGCGTCCGCGGTGTCGGCCGGCGCTTCATCCAGGTTGATCTGGGCGAACACGACCTGCTGCTCGGTGCCACGGTCCGCGTCGGAACCGTTGGCGGCGATCTCGGCCAGTGACTGGTCCGCGTTTTCCACATCACGCAGGTGCTCCGCGGCGACTCCCAGTGCCGGAGCCGGAAACCATACATCCAGCACGGTGGCTTGGCCATTGCGGGTGGAAACGGTGGCCACGCCGTAGCCGTAGGCGGAGCGGGCGTCGGTGGGCACAGCGGAAGCAGCAGTTTCAGTCATGTCCCAAGTCTAACGAGAGCGTCGGCGCCCGCTGAAACGTGAGTCGCCCAAGTGACAGGAGAGGTTCGTCCGGCGACGGCCCGGAACAGCGCGTTCCGGAACTGCGGGTTCCGGGACTCCGGCGGGAAAGCGAGCAGATAAAGCGAGCAGATAAAGTGGGACGGTGACCACCACGAACCCGCGCATCCCTGCCAGCAGCCCAGCCAGCACTCCCGTCAGCACGCCGGTCCACCTGGACCTTCGTCAGGACGTCGCCCTGCTCACGGCCGCCCTGATCGATATCAACAGCGTCTCGGGCAACGAAAGGGTGCTGGCCGACGCCGTGGAACGTGCCCTCCGCCTGCTGCCGCAGCTGGAGCTGGTCCGCGACGGCGATTCGATCATCGCCCGCACCAACCTCGGCCGGGCGGAGCGGGTGATCCTTGCCGGACACCTGGACACCGTGCCGCTGCCCGCTACCGAGGGCTCGCTCGGGACCGTTCCCGCGTACTGGCCCTCCGGCGCCCCGGGAGAAGGCATCCTCTACGGCCGCGGTGCCACCGATATGAAGGGCGGCGTCGCGGTGCAGCTGGCGCTGGCGGCGACCATGTTCGACGGCGGGGCGGAGCCGGACAAGGATGTCACGTTCGTCTTCTACGACCACGAGGAAGTCGAGGCCGTGAAGAGCGGCCTGGGCCGGCTGGTGCGCAATCACGGATCCCTGCTCGGCGGGGACTTCGCGATCCTGCTTGAACCGACCGATGGAACGGTGGAGGGCGGCTGCAACGGCACCATGCGCTTCAAGGCGGCCACGCACGGCGAGGCGGCCCACTCCGCCCGGGCCTGGATGGGCAGCAACGCCATCCATGCCGCGGCCCCGATCCTGGCCCGGCTGGCGGCGTACGAGCCGCAGACCGTGACGGTGGACGGCCTGGACTACCGCGAAAGCCTCAACGCCGTGAAGATCCACGGCGGCACCGCCGGAAACGTCATCCCGGATCACTGCGTCGTGGAAATAAACTACCGCTTCGCGCCGGATAAGACCCCGGATGCGGCCGAGGCCGTTGTCCGCGAACTGCTGGGCGGATTCGACGTCGTACGCACCGACAGCGCCGCGGGGGCGCGGCCTGGTCTGCACCACCCCGCCGCGGCGTCGTTCGTTGCCGCCGTCGGCGCGGAGCCGAAGCCCAAATACGGCTGGACCGACGTCGCACGGTTCAGTGAACTCGGCATCCCTGCCGTGAACTTCGGGCCCGGCGACGCGCTGCTGGCGCACAAGGACAACGAGCACGTCGAGGCGGACGCGATCCGGGAATGCCTGCGGGCGCTCCGGACCTGGCTCAACGCCTAGCCGCACGCAACGCACGAGGGGTCCGGAACCCTGGAGGTTCCGGACCCTTGCGTTGCGCTGAGCGCTACGCTCAGTGCCGCGCTGAGCGTTGCGTGGCCGAGCTGGCGTGGCCGCCTACTTGGCCGCCGGGATTCCGGCGACCGGCACGTGCGCCACGCCGCCGGCGGCCCGCTTGGAACCGCGGCGTTCGAGCCAGATGGCCAGGCGGGAGACCGCCAGGTCGATTGCGATGTAGATGGCCGCGGCCACGAAGAACACCGGGAACAGGTACTGCGGGCCGAGGAAGTCGGCCATGACCTGCACGGCGCGGAGCAGCTCACCGTAGGCGACGATGTAGCCGAGCGAGGTGTCCTTGAGCAGTACCACGAGCTGCGCGACCAGTGAGGGCAGCATGCGCCGGATGGCCTGCGGCAGCTCGATGGTCAGCCGGGACTGGAAACTGGTGAGGCCGATCGCCAGGCCGGCCTCACGCTGGCCCTTGGGCAGCGACTGGACGCCGGCGCGAATGATTTCGGCGAAAATCGCCGAGTTGTAAAGGACCAGGCCGGCGACTACCGCAACAAAGGAGCTGGTGGCAAAGACCAGCAGCACGAACAGCATCATGAGCACCACCGGCATGCCGCGCAGGAACTCCAGCACGATCCGGGTGGGCACCCTGACCCAGGCGTTATCCGAGATGCGCAGCAGGCACAGGAGCAGGCCCAGCGGGAAGGCGATCACCGCCGCCACGGCCGCGGCGGCGAGGGTGGCGCCGATGCCGTTGGCGATCAGGGCCCACACCTCTGGCAGCTGGAAGACCGCCCAGCGTTTGGGGTCGAAGATCCCCTGCTGGGCGAGGGTGATGATTGCCAGGACGAGGAGGCCGCCGATCACGATGACGCCGATGATGGAGCCGATCAGCGAAATCCGGCGGGCTTTGGGGCCGGGGACGTCGTAGAGAACAGAGCTCATCGTGCGATTGCCACCTTTCGTTCAACGACGCTGGCGGCGTAGCCAAGCGGGATGGTTATCAGCAGGTAGAAGAATGCGACGCCGACCAGGACCCACACGACGGCGTCGCCGTTGGCGTTGGCCAGCTGCTTGCCGTAGCCGAAGAGTTCCAGCACATAGAACGCGCCGGCCACCGAGGAGTTCTTGACCAGGGCGATCAGGATGTTGATCAGCGGGGGGATCACGGTGCGCAGCGCCTGCGGCAGGATGATCAGGGAGAGCACCTGGCCGAAATTCATGCCGATGCTGCGGGCGGCCTCCGCCTGGCCCACCGGGACGCTGTTGACGCCGGAGCGCACAGCCTCGGCGATGAAGGCCGAGGTGTAGGCGCTCAGGGCGATGATGGCGGCGACCTCGAACTGCTGGAACGTGACTCCGAGGCGGGGCAGAACCACGGCTGCGAAGAAGAATGCGATGGTCAGCGGGGTGTTCCGGACGATCTCGACGTACGCCATGCTGAATCCGCGCAGCGCCGCGACGGGCGAGACCCGGGCTGCCGCCAGCACCGTGCCGACCACCAAGGCGATAATCCCCGAGATCAAGGACAGGAAAAGTGTTCGGAGAAAACCGTCCCAATACTGGGGGAGGTTTTCAATGATGACGTCCATAAGTTCCTTCAGCTGCGTTGACGGGATTCAGGCGAAAGACGGGAGTGGCGGCCGCCGGGCCGCGAAGGATCCGCAGGCCCGGCAACCGCCACTGCCGGCTAGTAGCGGTCGATCGTGGGAAGCTCGGGCGCGGTCTTGATGACGGTGCCGGCGGTGTCCTCCCAGGCCTTCTTGTAGGACCCGTCCTTGTCGGCGGCCTCCAGCTGGTCATTGATCCACATGCGGAAGGCGGTGTCGTCCTTCTTCAGGCCGATCCCGTAGGGCTCCTTGGTAAAGGTCTCGTCCGATGCCAGCTTGAAGGCGTCCGGTTCCTTGGCCACGAAACCGGCGAGGATCACGTTGTCGGTGGTGATCGCCTCAACCTGCTTGTTCCGCAGCGGCTCAAGGCAGGCGGAGTAGGTCGCAGCAGGCACCAGCACTGCTCCGTACTTCTCCACGATGGTCGCGGCCGGGGTGGATCCGGTCACGGAGCAGACGTTCTTGCCCCTGACGTCCTCGGGCTTGGTGATGGAGTTGTTGTCCTTGTTCACCATGAGAGCCTGGCCGGCCTCGTAGTATGGCCCGGCGAAGTCGACTTCGGTCTTGCGCTTGTCGTTGATCGTGTAGGTGGCAACGATGATGTCCACCTTGCCCTGCTTGATGAACTGCTCGCGGTTGGCGGAGACAGTTTCAACCCACTCGATCTTGTCGGCGGGGATGCCCAGCTTGGCGGCAATAATCTTGCCGATTTCGACGTCGAAGCCGACGGGCTTGCCGTCGAGGCCCTTCTGGCCGAAGAGCGGCTGGTCGAACTTGGTGCCGATGGTGATCTTGCCGGCGTTTGAAAGCTTGGCCATGGTGGAATCGGCGGCAAAGCTCGGCTTCTCGGCTACGGGCGGGTTGGTGGTAGTGGAGGAGGCGCCGCCGCAGGCACTCAGGCTGAGTGCCAGTGCTGCGGACGCGGCAACCAGAAGGGATTTCCTTCGGGTCAAAAATGCCTTCATGACATTCCTTTCATTGAACGGCCGCCTTCCGGCGGCCAGGGTGCGAAACCGTGATGACTCAGTGAGTCAGCAGCTTGGACAGGAAGTCCTTGGCCCGGTTGCTCTTGGGGTTGGTGAAGAATTCCTCGGGGGTCGCGTCCTCGACAATCTGCCCGTCGGCCATGAACACGACGCGGTCGGCCGCCTTGCGGGCGAAGCCCATCTCGTGGGTGACCACGATCATGGTCATGCCCTCCTTGGCGAGCTGGATCATGACGTCCAGGACCTCGTTGATCATTTCCGGGTCGAGGGCCGAGGTGGGCTCATCGAACAGCATCACCTTCGGCTTCATGGCCAGGGCGCGGGCGATGGCAACGCGCTGCTGTTGGCCGCCGGAGAGCTGGGCCGGAAGTTTGGGGGCCTGATGCCCGACGCCGACGCGCTCCAGCAGCGCCATGGCTTCCTTGTCCGCCTCGCCCTTGGCGACACCCTTGACCTTGATGGGGCCCAGGGTGACGTTTTCCAGGATGGTCTTGTGGGCGAACAGGTTGAAGGACTGGAAGACCATGCCGACGTCGGCGCGCAGCTTCGCGAGTTCCTTGCCCTCCGCGGGCAGTTCCTTGCCATCGATCCTGATGTCGCCGTCGTCGATCGTCTCAAGGCGATTGATGGCGCGGCAGAGCGTCGATTTGCCGGAACCCGACGGGCCGATGACAACAACAACCTCGCCCTTACGGACGTCCAGGTTGATGTCCTTCAGGACGTGCAACTGGCCGTAATGCTTGTTCACGGCCTTCAGGGAGACGAGGGCATCGCCGGGCACTTGAGTAGTCATACAAAGAATCTAGCGAAGATTGCCGCGATATGACCGCAATCACTCTGTTAAGTGCAGATCGTGATTCAAGAGATACCTGCACGTCAGGGACCCCTGTGGGGCGCTGTCAGCTTCCCGCTGCGGCCCCGACCGCCCTCCCGCCGCTCCGGCGCACCCGCGCCAAAGCGGCGGCGGCGAAGTTCCGCGCTAGCCTATGGGGATGAGTACCGATCGGCAGCAAGGCCCCAAGCAAGACTCCGAACAGAACCCTGCCGGAAAGCCGGCCCGCGAGACCCGCACTGCCGCGGGGCTCAACGGGATCCGCCACAAAGGCCCGCTTGAGCTGCGCCGCAAGGCCGCCAAAGTCACGATGTCCGATCAGACATTGCTCGACACCAAGGGTCCGGGCCAGTTCGTCCACACCGACCCGTGGCGCGTTCTGCGCATCCAGAGCGAGTTCGTGGAAGGCTTCGGCGCCCTGGCCGATCTCGGTCCGGCGGTCAGCGTCTTCGGCTCGGCCCGCACCGTGCCGGGCAGCCCCAACTACGAACTTGGTGTCGCGATCGGACAGCAGCTGGCCGAGGCCGGGCTGGCCGTGATCACGGGCGGCGGGCCCGGGTCGATGGAGGCCGCGAACAAGGGCGCCGTACAGGGCAACGGCGTTTCGGTGGGGCTCGGGATTGAACTGCCCTTCGAGCAGGGCATGAACCAGTGGGTGGATCTGGGCATCAACTTCCGGTACTTCTTCGCCCGCAAGACCATGTTCGTCAAGTACGCCCAGGGATTCATTGTGCTCCCCGGCGGCCTCGGCACCCTGGATGAGCTCTTCGAAGCCATGGTCCTGGTCCAAACCCGCAAGGTCACGTCCTTCCCGATCGTGCTGGTGGGAACCTCCTTCTGGAGCCCCCTGCTCGCGTGGGTCCAGGACACCCTCGTCGCGGAAGGGATGGTTTCGGAAGAGGATCTCGACCTCGTCCAGGTCGTGGACGACCCCGCGCAGGCCGTCGCGCTTGTGGTGGAGGGGGCCGCCCGGCACCGGAACCCGAACAGCAACGGAAGCGCCAACGGAAGCGGCGGCGGAACCCGGGGCTGAAGCGTCGGACCGCCGTCATCTGGCACGATGGTGTAGTGAGTCTCTTTCTGGTCTTCCTGGCGATTGCGCTGATCGGCGTCGCCGTGCTCCTGGGTACCAGCCTGGCGCCGAGAATCTTCCGCCGGGACAGCGGCCCGGGCGCCCGCTTCGAGGACGGCTTCGACGAACCGGTCGCGTCCCTGCCGCCGGTCCTGCTCCCCGAACACGCGGCCGCGGCGGACATTGACCATCTCCGCTTCGCCGTCGGATTCCGCGGTTACCGGATGGATCAGGTGGACCAGGTCCTCGATGATCTGCGGGACCAGATCATCGCCAAGGACCAAAAGATCGAGGCCCTCGGGGAGGAGCTGGAACGCCTCCGTCCGCCGACAGAGCAGCGTCCGTGAGCCACGTGGAAGACCCTGAAACCGTCACGGAGCCGGGGGCCCGGCAGCCGCGGGGGTTGAACGAGGCGGTGTGGAGCCGGATCGCCGCCGCCGGCGCCCGGATGTCGCGCTGGCCCTGGTGGGTCCAGGTGGCCGGGCTCTACATCGCCGCCAGGCTGGTCAGCGCCTGCATCTTCATGGCCGCCGCCCTGCACCAGGGCGTGAATCCGTGGTTCCCCGCCAAGCCGGACTACTGGAACTTCATCAATATCTGGGACGCCCGCTGGTACGCCCAGGCGCTGCAGGACGGGTATCCGGCGCTTCTGCCGACCGATGGTGTCGGCACCGTCCAGGAGAACACGTGGGCCTTCTACCCCCTCTACCCCGTGCTGGGCCGGGTGGTCTCCGGGGTGGCGGGCGCGGACCCGGCGTGGTCGCTGACGGCCATCGCGATGGTCTGCGGTGTTGGTGCTGCCCTCGTGGCGTACAGGATTTTCAGGCACAGGGCCACGCACCGCACAGCGCTCTGGGGGACGGTGTTCCTGGCGACTTTCCCGGTGGCGGCGGTGCTGCAGGTGCCCTACGCGGAATCGCTCAACCTGCTGCTGCTCGGCACTGCGCTGCTGCTCGTCCTGGAGCGCCGGTACCTTTGGGCGATGCCCGTGGTGGTCCTGATGTGCCTGTCCCGGCCCACCGGTGTTCCGTATGCCGTGATGATGGGGTTGTTGTTTCTTTACCGGCTCTGGCAGCGGCTCGCTTCAGAGCGCCCGGCTGTCCAGCTCCCCGTTTCGCAGCTCCCAGCGGGTGTCACCGTCCACAGCAACGCCCAGCTCTGGTCCTTGGGCGGGCTCACGGCCGTCAGCGGCATTAGTGCGCTGCTGTGGCCGGCCATCGCCTGGGCCGTGACCGGAGATCCGGGCGCCTACACCAAGACCGAAACCGCATGGCGGGGCGATGACCTGGTGCCGTTCAAGCCGTGGTTCGACGCCGGCGTCATGCTCTTCGGACCGACGCTCGGGGTGCTCGCGCCCTTCGTGTTCGTTGCCGCCTTCACGCTGTTGATGATGTCCCGGCCCGTCGTCGCACTGGGCGCCGAGCTGAGGCTCTGGTGCTGCTGCTACATGGGGTACCTGCTGGTCTTCCTGCACCCGCAGACCAGCACGTTCAGGATGCTGCTGCCACTGTTCCCGCTTGCCCTCAGCGCCGCCCTCGTCTCGCGTTCCCGCGCTTACCGCGGCGCGGTGGTGGTCATGTTTGTGCTGCTGCAGATCGTCTGGATCGTGTGGCTGTGGGCGTGGGCACCCCTGCCGGGCGGCGGGGACTATCCGCCGTGACGCGCAGCACCTTTTCGCGGTGCAGGGCAGGCAGGGCGGGACGCGCTGGAAAGTCCAGCGATTAGCTACGCGCGCATTGTTACGCGATAATAGAGGATAAGCAAGGACAAACAGCACACTGAGTTTATTTGTGAGTTGGCCTGTCATGGCAGCCTCCTGGAGTGTTGCCGGACGGCCTGATTGGCCAAGCGGACGCAGCCCGGCCGGGCTGGTATGTCAGGGACTAATAAAGGGGATATTCCTAATGGCGGCAATGAAACCACGCACCGGCGACGGCCCTATGGAAGTCACAAAAGAGGGACGAAGCTTGATCATGCGTGTTCCGCTCGAAGGCGGAGGGCGGCTCGTGGTCGAACTCAATGCTGCTGAGGCGACAAACCTCAAGGAATGCCTGGTCGGCGTCACCGAATAGCTTCACGCCAAGAGCTTTACAAAAGGGCGGGGTCCCGGCCATCAGGCCGCGGACCCCGCCCTTTTCTGTCTGCGGAGTCGTTACTTATCAGCTCCCGCTTTACGGGCCCTGCTTTTGACCGCTACTTCTGATGACTACTTTTTGACCGCTATCAGCAGGCCGTCGCCGGTGGGCAGCATCGCGGAGGCGAGCCGGTCGTCGTCGCGGATGGACTTGCCGATCTGGCGCAGCACCACGGTGGTGGCGTCCCGGGCGGCCGGATTGGCGACCCGGTCCTTGTCGAGCGCATCGTTGACAATCAGCAGGCCGCCGGACTTCAGCAGCCGCACGGCCTGTTCCACGTAGCTGGGGTAGCTCGGCTTGTCGGCGTCGATGAATACGAGATCGTAGGCGCCATCCGTCAGGCGGGGAAGGACATCGCCCGCCCGGCCGGAAATGGTGCGCGTGCGGTTGGCCGGGCTGCCTGCTTCGTGGAACGCTTCGCGCGCTGCCTTGAGGTGTTCGACGTCGACGTCAATGGTGGTCAGGACGGCCTGCGGGCCCAGCCCGCGCAGGATGCACACGCCGGACACTCCGGCTCCGGTGCCGATTTCCACCGCCGTCTGTGCTTTGGATGCTGCCGCCAGCACCGTCAGCACCGCACCCACGCCGGGACCGATCGGCGTCACGCCAAGCTCGAAGGACCGTTCGCGCGCGTGCAACAGGACCTCATCCTCGGCAGGCAGATCTTCTGCGTAGGACCAGCTCGTGGACTTATCGGCGCTCATGGGACATCGCTTTCTGGGCGGCAGGGGAGTGTTCCCTACAGCGTACTGTGTCCGGCGGGACGGGACACAGAGGCTGCGCCGTGCCCCCTGCCGGAGGGGCCGGCGTTCTGCCTTCGGCGGAAGATGGCGGCACGTCAGGAAATTCCCAGCTTATTTTGAAATGATGGTTATCCGCTCATCCGCGTGGTGATCGGCGTCGAATGAAGGGTGCAGGAACCTGTGCGAACAGGCACCATTCAGGCGTAAGTACCATCCACGAGGGGAGCGGACGATGTCGGTTCTGACACCTGTCCCGGCAACTGAGGCAACTGATTCAACCGGCCAGTCCCGGACCGTGGCGGAAGCCGAATGGGTCCGGCCGACCTGGGAGGAAGTGGTGACGAACCACTCCGCCAAGGTCTATCGCCTTGCGTACCGGCTGACCGGCAACAAGTACGACGCCGAGGACCTCACCCAGGAGGTGTTCGTCCGCGTCTTCCGTTCGCTGGAGAACTTCAAGCCGGGCACGCTGGACGGCTGGCTGCACCGGATCACCACCAACCTGTTCCTGGACCAGGCGCGGCGCAAGAGCAGGATCCGTTTTGACGCCTTGGCCGACGACGCCGAGTCGCGGCTTCCCGGCCGGGAGCCGGGCCCGGAGCAAAGCTTCGAATACAACAACCTCGACGTCGACGTTCAGGCGGCGCTCGAAGATCTTCCCCCGGACTTCCGTGCCGCCGTCGTGCTGTGCGACCTCGAGGGGCTGTCCTACGACGAGGTCGCCGCCGCGCTGGACATCAAGCTCGGGACCGTCAGGTCCCGGATCCACCGCGGCCGGACGATGCTGCGCGAAAAGCTGGCGCACCGCGACCCGCGTCCGGCGCAGCCGGCCAAGCAGTCCCTCAAGCCGCGGCTCAAGATGCCGCGCATCGCCGGCCTCCTCTGAACCGGTCGATGAGTCTGCTGAAACGTTTGCTTGGAGGCTCGGGCTGCAGGTTCTGGGGCGGGACCGGCCGACGCCGGATCGGCGCCAGCCGGAACTGGGCAGTCCGCCGTCAAAACCACGTGGAGTCGTGCGTCGAATGCCGCGGCCGGCAACAGCGCGAGCGACAGTATCTTGAGAGGCTCCGCGGCGCCGCCGTCCCCGAGGCCAGCAAGGACCTGACCGCCCGCCTCCTGGCACAGACCGAGAAGCTGGCCAAGGCACGTGCGGACACGGAACAGACGCACACCGAACAGGCCGCGACAGAACGCACCGACACGGAACACGCTGACACCGAACGGGCCGAGACGATACGCGTCGAGACGGAACGGGCCGACACGGTACGCGTCGACACGGCACCCGGCGCGGCTCATCGCGCGTCGTCTGAGCGCCTGCCCGCAGAACCCTCTGCGGCGAGGAGGGCAGCTCTGGCAGGGACGGCCGGTACGTTAGCCGGAGGCCCGGCCGCCGCCGCGCCTCTTCCGGCCGCCCACAGGCGCGGTCCGCGCCTCCCGGCACTGGCGGCAGGAGGGGCGGTCGCCGCGCTCGCCCTCGTGGCCGGCACCGCCTACTTCATGGGAAGCGACCCCGCAGTCCCCGCCGAGGGAACGGAGGCGTCCGCCTTCGCCCGCTCAGACACCACCGGGCTGCCCGCGACGGGTGACCGGCTCGGCGCGGAGGAATTGTTCGGCGCCGGCCAATCCGGCAGCGCCGACGTCGCGGGGGAAGGGACGAGTCCCCGTGTCGCGTTCGGTCTGGGCGCCGAGCCCGACTTCACCCCCGCCGGTGCGCTGAGCGCCGGACAACTTGCCGCGCTCCGCTCGCAAGGCTGGACATGTCCGGAACTGCAGGAGCTCGGATATCACCTCCTCTGGGCCCGCGCGGGCGTGTTGGGCGGGGACGAGGTCCTGGAACTTCGCCTCACGGATGGCCGGCACTTCGCCACGGTCCTCGAACAGCACGTTTCCCCGCCGCCGACACCCGGCGTGCCCACCGCACCGCGTGCCGAGAATTCCCCCGTCAATGTGCTGACCGGCCACGCTGCCGCGGCCGACGGCTTCACTCCGGCCGATTCAGGCGCGCTGCCGTCCGCCGCTGTTCCCGGAGACGGTGCACTGTGGGTGAATACCGCCCCGCCCTACCGTGCTATCTACCAGACCGCCACGGCCACCTACACCTACATCTCTGATCTGCCGGCGGAACAGGCCGACGACGGCGCAGCCGCCCTCACACGGGTCAGCAGCGACCACCCGGCGCTGGCCTCACGCGACGGAGTTCCGGAACGGATCGAGCGCGGTCTGAGCCGGATCCTGGAGCACCTGGCCCCGTGAACCAGGGGCGGGCAGGACATGGCCGGCATTCGGGCTTCGCGAAGTCGTCGCCAGTGCGGGCAAGAGGGTAATCTTCCTAAAGTGCTTGGAATCAATGGACCGGAGTTTTTACTTCTGCTGATCATCGGCCTTCTGGTGATTGGTCCCAGCAGGCTGCCCGAATACACCCAGAAACTTGCCAACCTCGTCAAGGAAGTGCGCCGCATGGCGTCCGGTGCACGGGAACAGATCAAAGAAGAAGTCGGCATCGATATCGATGAGGTCGACTGGAAGAAATACGATCCCCGGCAGTACGATCCCCGCCGGATCATCAAGGAAGCGCTCCTGGAGGATGACACCAAACAGGTGAGCTCCGGGGCCCCCGTCGCCGTGGCCGCTGCTGCAGCCGCCACGGCCGTCGCAGAGCACCGCCCGGCGCGGGTGGTCGAGCGGCTGCCCGAGGGCGAACCGGCGCCCTTCGACACTGAGGCGACCTAACCTTCCGCAACTTAGCGGGGCTGCAGTCCCAGCGACATACCTTTGAGTCCGCGGGGAACCGACGCCAGCTTGCCGGCAATCCCGGCCAGAGCCACCGCCGCCGGAGTCTCCGGACAGCCCAGCACCAGCGGAACCCCCGCATCCCCGCCCTCACGCAGCAGGACTTCGAGGGGGATCTGGCCCAGCAAGGGCACGTCCCCGCCCACGGTGGCCGAGAGGCGCTCGGCGAGCACGGCGCCGCCGCCGCTGCCGAACAGCTCCATCCTGCCGCCGTCGGGCAGTTCAAGGTAGGACATGTTTTCCACGACGCCGGCCACGGTCTGGCCGGTCTGCGTGGCGATGGCCCCGGCCCGCTCGGCAACATCCGCGGCGGCTGCCTGCGGGGTGGTCACAACGAGGATCTGGGCCTTGGGCAGCAACTGGGCGACGGAGATCGCGATGTCGCCGGTGCCCGGCGGCAGGTCCAGGAAGAGGGCGTCGAGATCGCCGAAGTAGACGTCCGTGAGGAACTGCTCCAGTGCCCGGTGCAGCATCGGCCCTCGCCAGGCCACGGGCTGGTTCCCGGTGACGAACATGCCGATGGAGATGACCTTGACCCCGTAGGCCACGGGCGGGAGGATCATGTCGTCCACCCGGGTGGGGGCCTGGGTGATGCCCATCAGCGCCGGAACGGAGAAACCGTACACATCCGCGTCCACGATCCCCACCCGCAGCCCCTGGGCCGCCAGCGCGCACGCCAGGTTCACCGTCACCGAAGACTTCCCCACGCCGCCCTTGCCGCTCGCGACGGCGTAGACCTTCGTCAGCGAGCCTGGCGCGTTGAACGGAATGCCGCGCTGGCCGCCGGCGCCGCGCAGCTGCTCCTTGAGGGCGTCGCGCTGCGCCTGCGTCATGACCTTCAGGTCGACCTCGACGCCGGTGACCCCCGGGACGGCGGACAGGGCCGCCTCGGTGTCGGCCGTGATGGTCCCGCGCAGCGGGCAACCCGCGATGGTCAGGAGTACCGCGATCCGCACGCGGCCGCCGTCGGAGATCTCCACGGACTCCACCATGCCCAGCTCGGTGATGGGGCGGCGGAGTTCAGGGTCGATCACGGTGGCAAGTGCGCCGTGCACTGCCTGTTCCAGCGGGGTGCTCATGCGGGCGATGCTCAGCTTTCGGGGAAGGTACGGTGTGCGGGCAGGCGGGTGGGGTCATCAGGAGTTCCGGAGGGCTTGTCCGGCGTGCCTTCCCGCTTGCCGCCGGCCTTGACGCGGGGGATCTGCTGGGTCCGGGGGCTGCGCTGCTTGTCGCGCCGCTCTTTCATCTTCTCCTTGACCTTTTCCCGCGGAGTCTCATGGACGCCCGCGGACGGATCGTGCGTGCGCAGTTCCTCCTGGGCTTCGAGCATGTCCTCCAGCAGGCTGCGCAGCTCCGCACGGACGTAGTCGCGGGTGGCGACCTCGCGGAGCGCGATGCGCAGGGATGCAAGTTCCCGGGTCAGGTATTCGGTGTCGGAGAGATTGCGCTCAGCCCGCTGGCGGTCCTGTTGTAGCGAGACCTTGTCCCGGTCGTCCTGGCGGTTCTGCGCGAGCAGAAGCAGCGGGGCGGCGTAAGAAGCCTGCAGGGACAGCATGAGGGTCAACAGCGTGAAGCCCAGTTCCCGTGAATCGAACTGCCAGTCCGTCGGTGCCCACGTGTTCCAGCCCAGCCAGAAGAGGCAGAACACCGTCATGTAGAGCAGGAACTGGGGCGTGCCCATGAACCGGGCGAACCCTTCCGTGGCATGGCCAAAGGCGTCCGGGTCGGGACGGAAATTGGGCAGGATACGCTGCCGGCCGCTCAGGGGCGTGTCAAGGCCGCCGGTGGTCCTGCCGCCAGGGCGGACATTGGAGGTCCGTGGTGCTGGGGAATCAGCCAACGCGGCCTCCAAGCTTCCTTATCGGGGCGTCGTCCTCGTGGGCGCGCCAGTCGTCCGGCAACAGATGATCAAGCACGTCGTCAACAGTCACCGCCCCCACAAGCCGTCCGTCCTCATTCACAACCGGGAGGGAGTTGAGGTTGTAGGTGGCCAGGGTCCGGGCGACCTCGCTGATGTGGGCCTGATCGGACACCGGTTCGAGGTTCTTGTCCACCAGGTTCCCCAGCGGCTCCGGCGGCGGAAAGCGCAGGAGCTGCTGGATGTGGACGACGCCGAGGAAACGTCCCGTCGGGGTTTCCAGGGGTGGGCGGGCCACAAAGATCGACGACGCCAGGGCGGGGGAGAGTTCCTCCCGGCGCACGTGGGCCAGTGCCTCGGCGACGGTTGCTTCCGGCGGGAGGATTACCGGAACCGGTGTCATGAGACCGCCGGCGGTGTCCTCGTCGTATTCGAGCAGGCGCCGGACGTCCTCGGCGCCTTCGGGCTCCATGAGCTGCAGGAGTTCCTCGGCCTGCGCGCTGGGAAGCTCGGCAAGGAGGTCGGCGGCGTCGTCGGGATCCATTTCCTCGAGGACGTCGGCGGCGCGGTTGACGTCCAGGGCGGAGAGGATCTCCACCTGGTCGCCTTCCGGCATCTCCTGCAGGACGTCCGCGAGCCGTTCGTCCTGGAGTTCACTGGCCACCTCGAAGCGGCGTTTGTCGCTCATTTCCTGGAGGGCTTCGGCGAAGTCAGCCGGTTTGAGGTCCTCGTGCGTGGCCACAAACTGGGTGGCGGCCTGCGGCTCGGTCTTGGCGCCCTGCCGGGCATCGGCCCAGTCGATGATCATGGTTTCGTTGCGGCGCAGCCGGCTCAGCGGCGAGAGGGAGTGGCCGCGGCGGACGAAGAGTTTGCTGACGAACCAGTCGCCGGAACGGTGCCGGTCCATGGCAATGTCCTCGATGGTCGCATCGCCGCTGCCGTCCGCGAGGGTCACCCGGCGGTCGAACATTTCGGCGACCACGAGGGTTTCCGCCCCGCGCTGTTCGAAGCGGCGCAGGTTGACCAGCCCGGTGCAGATGATCTGGGTCTGGTCTATGGAGGTTATCCGGGTCATCGGGACGAACACGCGCTTCTTGCCGGGGACCTCGACGACGATGCCCACCACGTGCGGGGCGCCCCTGGTCCCGCGGGAAAGCACCACGACATCGCGCAACCGGCCTAGACGATCGCCCAAGGGGTCGAAGACGTCCAGTCCTAGGAGGCGCGCGACAAATACCCGCGAAAGATTCGTGCTCACTCCTACAGGCTACCGAGTCTGCTCTCTTTTGGCTGAATTATCAGCCGCACACCAGCCGGATGGGCGAGAATGGGCATATGT
>JBKPJW010000520.1:0-2110 GCA_046730875.1 Actinomycetota bacterium
CTGTTTGCCGGCGTGGCCCTGTTGGTCGTCATCGCCGTTGCCTTCGGCGGCTTTGCCGCAATCTCAGGCGCCATGGGCGGCCAGCCCTCCGGCGACCAGCAGCCGGGGGCAGCGTCGGCGAGCCAGCCCACCGCCACCGCAACGCGTAGTGCTGAGGCGTCCGAAGATCCTTCGGCCTCACCCTCCGCCAAATCCGGCGAGGGCTGCGAGCAGAATCTGGTGATCGTCACAGCTTCCACCGATAAACAGGTCTATGCCGCGGGAGAGGAACCGGTGCTGACCCTGAAAGTCACGAACAACAACAAGGTGCCCTGCGAGGTGAACATCGGGACCTCGCAGATGGAGTACATGATCACCAGCGGCTCGGACCGGATCTTCTCGTCCAAGGATTGCCAGGCGGAGAGCACAGACCTGACGAAGAAGATTGGTCCGGGCAAGAGCGAGACGGCGAACTTCCCGTGGCAGCGCAACCGCACTGTGCAGGGATGCGAACCAGTCGAGGCCAAACCCGGGGCCGGGGGCGCCTACTATGTCTTCACCGCCCGGCTGGCGAATAAGACCAGCACCAAGGCCGTGTTCCAACTCAACTGACCCGGTGGGGAGCAATCGACGGGTCTATAAGAGGGGTTAGAGGAACCGGTCCAGCAGGCTGGCCTCGGCCATGCGGCTCAGGCCTTCCCTGACGGTCCTGGCGCGCTGGTCACCGATCCCGTCTACGGTCATCAGGTCGTCGATCGTTGCCGCCATGAGGAACTGCAGGCCGCCGAAGTGGTCCACCAGGCGGTCCGCGACGGCGCGCGGCACGGCCTTCAGCCCGGAGAGCAGGCGGTAGCCGCGCGGCTGCACGACGGCGTCGAGGTTGGCCTCGCCACCGGCGAAACCGACGATTCCGGCGATCCTGCCCAGGTCGATCAGCTCGGTCGGGCCCAGGCTGACGAGGGCCTTGACGGCACGGTCGATGTCCTTGGCGGTTGCGTCCGGGCCGGAGTAATCGCGGATGATGACGTCGCTGCCCGGGCCGCGGCCCACGGTGAGCTCGTCCAGCTGCAGTGAGAGCAGGCGGCCGTCCTCGCCCAGTTCCAGGACGTACTGGGAGATTTCCTCGGAAATCCGGCGCACCATTTCCTGGCGCTGGAGCGTGACTGCGACGTCACGGACCGTCACCATGGCCTCGATTTCCAGGGCGGAGAGCGAGCTGGTCACCTGGTCCAGGCGCGACCGGTAGCGTTCCAGGGTTGCCAGCGCCTGGTTTGCGCGGGCCAGGACCTTCTCCGAGCCCTCCAGGACATGCCGGAGCCCGTTCACGTACAGCGCGATGATCTGCATTGACTGGCTGACCGAAATGACCGGGACGCCCGTCTGGATGGCCACGCGTTCCGCGGTCCGGTGCCGGGTGCCCGATTCCTGCGTTTCGATGCTCGAGTCCGGGACGAGCTGGACTGCCGCGCGCAGGATGTTGCTGGCATCCTTGTCGCAGACGATGGCACCGTCCATCTTCGCCAGTTCACGCAGCCGGGTGGGGGAGAAGTCGATGCCGATCTCGAAGCCGCCCGAACAGATGGACTCAATGGTCCTGTCGATGCCCAGTACGATCAGTGCGCCGGTGCGTCCCCGGAGGATGCGTTCCAGTCCGTCGCGGAGGGCGGTGCCCGGTGCCACTCTGGCCAAAGTGGCCTTAAGCGCATCTTCAGGGCTCCGGGCCATAGATTTCCCTTCAAAGGTGCAGGTGCAAGCCTGCAGGTGCGCCGGTTTCGAGGGTCTTCCGGCAGGATGAAAAGTGCTCAATTCCCCGCTTCCCCCATGATAGGGGTAAAGCAGGGTCACTTCCGCACAGGCAAGCCTTAAAGTGGTCCATTGCGACGTGTCACCGGCAGCCTCCGGAACGGCTGCGGCGGCTCCTGTCCGCGGCGGTATTTGGGCGGTGCCCGGTCGCCGCTTCGTGCAGGGTCCGCGGGCTGCGATAAACTTGAGTCCTTGGGTGTACCGCGGGCTCTCCGCGCCGTGACCCGTCCACAGCCGCAGCGAAAGTAGCATCGTGTCTCAAGAAGTCCTCAGCCCCGCCCGAGTCCAGGAGATTCACAAGCAGGCGGCCCGGCGCCGGACTTTCGCG
>JBKPJW010000521.1:0-6513 GCA_046730875.1 Actinomycetota bacterium
ACACCGGGCTGATCGGAGGAACGGGCCATGGTGTGCAGCTCGGTCGAAATGGAGCGCAGGCCCTCAGCGACCTTCTGCTGCTGTGTGCCGGCCTGATCGGTGAGGTCCGCCTTGGCCTGGTACAGGAGATCCTTGGCGTTCGTCTTCACCTCGGCGGCAACGTTGGCCGCTTCGGCCTTGGCTGTCTCCGCCACGTCCTGGGCGGCGCCGGCGGCGTGCCTGGTAACTTCCGTGGCTTCCCCCTTGGCCGCATCTGTCTTGGAAGTGTCGCCCTGGGAGGGGGTTAGGGGTGCCCCGCCGTAGGGAACGGCCGCAGGGGCCGGTTCGTACGTCGGCGTATCGCTTAGGGGTGTCTCGCTTAGGGGCGTCTGCGGGGTGGAAGGTGTGCCGTAGCTCCCGGCTTGGTGCCCTGGGTTCTCTGTCATCGTCGCTCTCTTTCAGAAAGGTTAGCTGTCGATTGCGGATCAGCGGTGCCGGTGGAAATAGTAAGTACGTTTACTAATAAGATAGTAAGCACACTTCCCGTTTGCTCCGCAAGCCATTGGACGAAACTCCTGAGTGACGTCCGGAGGGGTCGGGACTCGCGCCCTTGCGGAATATAATAAGCATGCTTGCTAATGTCATAATAGACCGGGGCATGGCCTAGGTCTAGGGGCGCCGTACCGCGGCGGGGGCGTTCTGCCGCAGCGTCAATCACGTGCCCGCGGAGGCCGGCGGGCGGGCTCCTTTTCAGGCGACCGGCCCTAAGGCGCCGTCAAGAGGCCAGGGCTGCCCGGGGGAGAATCCGGGGGACTCCAAAGGAATCTCGTGTCTTCGGCAAGCCCGGAGTACGCACGGGAGCCGGTTGGGCCACCGGCCCGGTTCATCGATTCTGAGCAGCGCCAGTGATCGGGACCCGTCGATTGCTCCGTAGGTGCCCTTTTGACCCTTCAAAACGGCAGTTGCGGAGCACTCGATGGGTTAAAGAAGAAAAGCACCAGTTCTAATAGAACTGATGCTTCCCAGTGGTGGCTCCGACCGGCGTCGATCCGGTGACCTTTCGATTTTCAGTCGAACGCTCTACCAACTGAGCTACAGAGCCTAGGTGACACGTCACCTTGACGGCCGGAACTTCTTCCGGCAATCAGAGCGACCCTGACGGGACTTGAACCCGCGACCTCCGCCGTGACAGGGCGGCGCGCTAACCAACTGCGCTACAGGGCCTTGCTTGTTACTGCATTTACTGCTTGTTCTTGCTGACCGCGGTATCGCTACCGCAATTTTTCAAGGCCTTTAGCCTACCAGACTTTTCCACCCGGCTTGACCAGTTCCTTGCGTACCCCCAACGGGATTCGAACCCGTGCCGCCGCCGTGAAAGGGCGGTGTCCTAGGCCGCTAGACGATGGGGGCCAGAACGCCATCCGGTTGAACATTTCAGGGCAAAAATTAAGGGCCGAAGCCTGTCGTTTTTGTCCTTTCGGGTTCCTCCGAACTGGACTATAAAACTATAAGGGCAGACCCCCGGATTATCCAAAATCGGCCCCGCGCCGCTGCAAGATGCGTGCAAGACGGGTGCAAGATGGACGGATGGATGCCGTTGATGCCCTCAATGAGATTGCGTTCTGGCTGGAACGCGAGCTCGCCCCCACGTTCAAGATCCAGGCGTTCCGGAAGGCGGCCGGGATTATCGGCGCCCTGGAACCGGACGAGGTCGCAGCGCGGACTCGCAACGGCAGGCTGAAGAGCATGAAGGGAATCGGGGACAGAACCTTCGAAGTCATCAGGCAGGCGGTCGACGGCGGCGTGCCCGACTACCTTGAGGACCTGCGGGACCGCGGACGGCAGCCGCTCGCCAAAGGCGGCGCCGAACTGCGCTCAGCGCTGCGCGGGGATCTGCACAGCCACAGCGACTGGTCCGATGGCGGGTCTCCGATCGCGCTCATGGCTGACGCCGCCAGGACGCTGGGCCGGGACTACCTCGCCCTGACAGACCACTCCCCCAGCCTCAAGATCGCCAACGGCCTGAGCGCCGAACGCCTCCGGGAACAGCTCGAGGTTGTTGCGGACATCAACGGGGACGGCGGGGACTTCCGCCTCCTGGCCGGAATCGAGGTGGACATCCTGGAGGACGGCACCCTGGACCAGTCCCCGGACATGCTGGAGCGGCTGGACGTCGTGGTGGCCAGCGTGCACTCGAAGCTCCGCTCCGACCGGCTCACCATGACCGAGAGGATGCTGGGCGCCATCAATGACCCGCACATGAACGTCCTCGGCCACTGCACCGGCCGCCTGTTGCAGGGGTCGAGGGGAACCCGGCCGCAGTCCGAGTTCGACGCCGAGCGCGTATTCGCCGCCTGTGCCGAGAACAATGTGGCCGTCGAAATCAACTCCCGTCCCGAACGGCAGGATCCGCCGGACGGGCTGATCAAGCTGGCTCTGGAAGCCGGCTGCCTCTTCAGCATTGACAGCGACGCCCACGCGCCGGGTCAGCTGGATTTCCTGCAGTACGGCGCCGAACGCGCGGCCGCGAACGGCGTGCCCGCCGAGCGGATCATCACCACCTGGCCGCTGGACCGGCTGCTGGACTGGACCGGACGTGGAAACTAGCCGCGCCCGGCGCCTGATCCGCCGCCTGCCCGGCCCCGGGACGGCTCCGGCCCCTCCGGCCGCCAGGGCGTGAGCCGGGGCAGCCAGCGCGGGACGTTGCGGCGGTACTCCTCGTAGGCAGCACCGAATTTCCGCGTAAGTGCCGGCTCCTCGTACAGCAGGACGAAGGCCACCACCGGGACGGCACCGACAGCCAGGGCCCCAAACAGCTTCGGCTGGCCAAGGAGAAGTCCCTGCCCGGCGAGGGCGGCCGCAATGGACACATACATCGGATTCCGCAGATAACGGTAGAGCCCGCCAACCACCAGTTGCCTGGGCGGGGCAAAGGGCGCAGGGGTGCCGATGCCCTCCACGGCGAAATGCACAAAGGAGTTCGCGTTCACCGCAGCGCCCGCACCGATCAGCAAGGCACCGGCGATCTGCGCAGGCACCCCGCCGGGGACCGGCGCCGCCACCTTCCAGCGGGTCAGAAGCCACGGCACCACGCCGGCCGCCGCAACTGGGGCAACGGCGAAGATGGCTGTACCGATGGCTGCACGCCTTCTGTCGCGGGCCGAAGCTGAGGATGCGCTCATACCAGCAATCCTGAACCGGCCGAACTGAGCGGACAAGGGCCACGGGCCCCAAGCTGAGGATGGTTTCAGGACCGCTGGAACTAGCCCTGTACGTTGCAGCCGCGGGCTCAGACGAGCAGCAGCAGAGCCAGTGTCAGCATCACGACGGCGACGCCGGCGTCAAGAATGCGCCATGCGCCGGGGCGCCGAAAGATCGGGGCAAGGAACCTGGCGCCAACCCCCAGCGCCGTGAACCAGGCAATACTGGCCAGTCCTGCGCCCCCGGCGAACCACCACCGGCCCGACGGACCGTGCGCGCTTGCAAGGGAGCCGAGCAACAGCACGGTATCGAGGTACACGTGGGGGTTCAGCCAGGTGAAGGCCAAGCCGGTGCCCAGGACGGCCAGCCAACCGGCGGTTCGTTCCGATCCGGGCTGCTCGATCACCTGGCCGCGGATGGCCCGCCAGGCGGCGAGGGCGCCGTAGGCGCTGAGGAAAACCGCCCCGGCCCAGCGCGCCACGTCGATTGCGGCGGGCGCCCGTTCAATCACGGCGCCGAGTCCCGCCACTCCCATCATGATCAGCACCAGGTCCGAGACGGCGCAGACGCCAATGACCAGCGCGACATGCGAGCGCTGGAGGCCCTGGCGGAGGACGAAGGCATTCTGGGCGCCGATGGCCACGATGAGGGACAGGCCGGTGGCCAGGCCTGAAAGCACGGGGAGGATCACCCTCCTAACGGTAAGAGGATCTACTGCATGAAACCAGTTAAACTTTCTGCTCGTAGGTAAGCTGAGCTAATGATCGATATCCATCCGGATCAGGCCCGGACGCTGGCGGCCATTGTCGCGCAGGGCAGCTTCGAAGCCGCGGCCAGCCAGCTGTCCGTTACCGCCTCTGCCGTCAGCCAGCGCATCCGCGCGCTGGAGGTGGCGGTGGGCCGCCCCGTCCTGAGAAGGACGCGGCCCATTGAGCTCACCGAGTCCGGCCAGGCGGTTGTGCGGTTCGCCCGTCAGCTCGAAATGCTCTCCGCGGACCTCGCTGATGAACTGCAGCCCGGCGACTCCCACCCGGACGCCCGCCTGACGCTGGTGATCAACAGCGATTCGCTGCACACCTGGGCACTGGCCGGGCTTGCGGCAGTGGCAGGCACGGTCCAGCTGGAGATCCTGCGCGAGGACCAGGACTATTCGCTCGAACTCCTCCGCAGCGGCGCAGCGGCGGCTGCCATCACCGCCACCGCCAAACCGGCCGCCGGCTGCACCTCGCGCCGGCTCGGCATCATGCGCTATCTGCCGGTCTGCACACCGGACTTCGCCGCAACCTGGTTCGACGGCGGGGCGGGGTTCGACGGCGGGGCGGGGGCAGAGGCGCTGGCCAAGGCGCCCGTCATCGTCTTCGACCGCAAGGACGACCTGCAGGACCGCTACCTGCGGCGGTTCAGTCGCAAACCCCTCGAGCCGCCGCGGCACTACGTGCCCGCGGCCCACGAATTCGGCGAAGCCATCCGGCTGGGCATGGGCTGGGGCCTGCTTCCGGAGATTGAAATCGCCCGGGACCTTGAGCGGCGGCGGCTGGCCGCCCTCGCCCCGAAGGCCTTTGTTGACGTCCCCCTGCACTGGCAGCAGTGGCGCTACGGTTCGGCCACGCTGGACAATGTCGCGGCGGCGATCCAGGACGCCGCCCGTGTGCTGAGGTGAGCGCCGGGCCGTCGCCCTTGATCGAGTCCAGAATGGCGGCCGGGGCACTTTGGCAGGATCTCGACTAGACGTGACCGATTCCCGCCAGCCGGGAGGAGTCGGCAACGGCTAGATTGGCAGCATGGCTACCACCGCCGCATCCGGCCCCACTCCGTCCGCAGGCCCCCACGAAGGGTCTCCGCACGCTGCCCCCGCATCCGCCCCGCAACCCGCGCCGAGCCCTCCCGGACAGGCGCCGGTCAACAGACTTGGAGTGGCCGCCGTCGTCATCACGGTGGTTCTGTGGGCCTCGGCCTTTGTAGGCATCCGCGCAGTCGGCCCAAGCTTCTCCCCCGGTTCCCTGACCCTGGGACGGCTGGCGATTGCCGCCGTCGTCCTCGGTCTCGTGGTGCTGCCAAGGCTCAGGAACCTGCCAAAGGGCCGCGAGTGGTGGCCCATTCTCGCGTACGGCGTGATGTGGTTCGGTGGCTATAACGTGGCCCTCAACGCGGCGGAGCACATGCTGGACGCCGGCACCGCCGCCCTGCTGATCAACGTCAACCCCATCCTGGTCGCCGTTATGGCCGGCGTGATCCTCAAAGAGGGATTCCCGCGCTGGCTGATCATTGGCAGCCTGATAGCGTTCGCGGGCGTGGCGGTGATCGCGCTGGGTTCCGGCCAGCGGTCGACGGCGGACGTGGCCGGCGTGCTGCTCTGCCTGCTCGCGGCCGCCCTGGCCGCTGTCAGCGTGATCATCCAAAAGCCGGTGCTCCGCAAATTCCCGGCCGCCCAGGCTACGTGGTTCGGCATCATGGTGGGCGCCGTCTGCTGCCTGCCCTTCAGCGGCCAGCTGATCACCGAACTGCAGTCCGCTCCCCTCCCGGCCACGCTGGGCCTGGTATACCTGGGCATCTTCCCCACCGCGATCGCGTTCACCACGTGGGCCTATGCGCTCTCCCTCATCGATGCGGGGCGCCTGGCCGCCACCACCTATCTGGTCCCCGGCACCACGATCCTGATCTCCTGGCTGGTGCTGGGCGAGATTCCGACCATCTGGGGCCTGGTGGGCGGCGCGATCTGCCTGGTGGGGGTGGGGCTGACCCGACGCCGGTCCGGCTAGAGTTTCCCTATGCCCCCGTCCCTCCCGCCCGGCCTGCCGATCGTTCCGAACAGCGGGGACGGCACGCCCGGGGAAAATGCTGGCCCCTTCCCGATGTCCGAGGCCGATTTCGAGGCCGCAGTGAGCGACGCCCTGGACCGGATCCCGCCGGAGCTGGCGAAGACGATGGACAACGTCGCGATCTTCATCGAGGACGACTACACCCCCCAGCCCGGCGAGGATCCGGACACCGTGCTGCTGGGCCTCTACGAAGGGGTCCCCCTGACCGAACGGGACTCCTGGTGGGACGCCGGCTCCCTGCCGGACCGGATCACCATCTTCCGCCAGCCCATCCTGGACATCTGCGCCTCCCGGGAAGATGTGATCGAGGAAGTCACCGTCACCGTGGTTCACGAGATTGCGCACCACTTCGGCATCAGCGACGCCCGCCTGCACGAGCTCGGCTGGGGATAGCCTTGTAGGCATGGGACACGATCACGGCCACGCACACGGCATCATGGCCGGCACCGGCACCGCCAAGCACCGTAAGCGCCTGATCGCCGTCCTGGCCATCACACTTGCCGTGGTGCTGGTG